>CAZGVQ010000103.1:0-9422 GCA_964529355.1 uncultured Acidimicrobiales bacterium | reverse complement strand
CCCGAGGCCACTTCGAGGTCGACCCCGTTCAGCACCGGCGTGCGACGGTACGCCTTGGTGAGCTTTGAGCAACGCAGCGAATGTTTGGCCGTCACGACTCGAACCTAGCTCGCGTTTCCGCCCACACCGGCTAACTGGGAGGGTTCGCTGCGAGCGACTGGGCGTCGGTGGCCTGCCACACCGCGCTGCGTATGACCTCGAGCTCTCGCAGGGTCGACTCGTCGTTCGGTAGCAGCGTTTTGTCGACCACCAGCTCTTGGCGCCGCTCGTAGCCGCGAAGGAGTTCGGTGCGCTGCTCGGCATCGAGCAGATGAACCGGCAGGCGGAGTGCTGCCCACGCGCCGAGTTCGACGAAACCAGCGAGTTCCACCAAGCTTTGGCGGGCTTGGCGACCGGGCTGTTCCCGCGGGTTGCTCGCGATGTGCGCGAGCGCATCGATGGCCACCGTGAAGGTGTTTCCGTGATCGCGGTACGGAGCGGCCAGGCCGTTGGGGTTCGACGGACGAAGCGCAGCATCGAGTGCTTCGACCACCTCGAACTCATACGCGAGTTCGATAACCTTGGTGCCCGCACCTACCGGTGAGAACATCAGCTCGTTGGTCTCGACCCCGCGGGCGCAGAGCTCGACGAGACGGGTGGTGTCGGGGAATTGGGCGGTGAGGTCGTCGCGAAGTTCGCTGAGCAGTCGGCTCAGGTGTACCTCGAGCTCGCTGCGGTCAAGGCACCAACGAAGATGCTGCTCGACGGTTTCCACCAGGACCCGGTCGGCGAACATCTCGAGCGAGGAGAGTTCGCCAGCCCAATCGACGATGTAGTCGACCAACGCCGGAAGGTCGTCGCGGGGGTCTTCGTCGCGCAGGTATTCGAGCATCGTGTCGACCACTTCGCGACGGAAATCGGTGGTGGTGAGCGCCTGGTTGCGGCACTGATCGACCGCCTTGTCGACCCGGTTGATGGCATCGGTGTACGCAGCTGAGGGGGAGTTCTGTGGGGCGCTCATGAACGCCAAACTTTAGAACACGCCTGTGACGCGCGGAAGGGAGATTTACTCGTTCGGGATGACCGACACGGTCGAGAAGCACATCTCGTCCTGGGTCCCTTCGGACCACACGATGTAGCGAGGCTCCCACGACGGCTGGAGCGAACGATCCCAACTGCACTCGAAGCGGATGACGTCGTCGGCCGAGATCTGGATCTGCTCGGCTGGCTTGTAACTCAACTGCCACTCGAAGGTCCACCGTGGGATATCGAGCAGCACACGCTCGTCAGGCGTATCGGGGTTGAGTGTCATGCGGTACGTGGCCCCGAGTTCATGCATATGCCCGAGTACTGAATAGAGCGTGCCGTCAAGATCGGCCGTGAGGTCACAGCTCGATGAGGCCACACCCTGGTTCATGTGTTCGAAGTCCGCTGCAGTGACGCCGCAGTTGCGGTTGGCAAAGGTGGGGATGAGATGGCCCAGGGGTGGGAAGGTCTCGCCGGCCTCGGCTATTGCGGTTCTCCGCTCGCACGCTTGGGCGTACTCGGGGTTGTTCTGATCGTCGATATGGCAGGGGATTTCCACCGGCGTGATCGAGGTGTTGCCCCGAATGCTCCGCAGCCCGTCGGTCTCATCGGGGTCATAGAAGTCGATGAGCATCGGCGAGTCGTCAGCCGGTGCATCGTGATCGAAGTGGAAGTGGGTCTGCACGATGAGGAAATCGCCCGGATCCATCCGTCGACCGATTCCTTCTGGGAAGATCTCGGGCTCCTGGCCGGGTACCCAGCCGCCGAAGCCGCTGATACCATCGTTGATTCCGGTGAGGCCATAGCAGGTCCAACCGGGCTTGCCGTCGGCGCCATCGAGGGCATCAGCCTGAACCCGGGCTGCGCTGTTTCCCTTCGAGACGATGACGTGATGAACCTCATCGTGCTCGGGTTCAAAGTGGTAGCCCTTCACCCAAGCTTCCTCGGTGAGTTCGGGGTCGAGAATCTGGCAGCGGTAGTCGTCTTTGACCTCGGGGTCGCCGGTGTAGGGCTCGGCCTGTCGCAGCACCATGTCTTCCTCGATGGGCCTCCAGGCGACCGAGGTCGGATTGAGCGGCTGGGTGGCCTCGACATCGATCGCTCCGCCGCCGGCGCTCCAGTTGGCCAACGTGGTGACCTCCTCGGGGGTGAGCGACCAGTCGTGCTGGAACGGGATGCTCTCATCGGAGGCGGGCCATGGCGGCATGTAGCCGCTGGTGGTTACGACCTGGATGCCTTCGGCGATCGCAGCGACATCGCCCACGGTTTCGAGGGGCAGTGTCGCCCAGCCGATGCCGCCCTGCACGTGGCAGGAGGCGCAGCTGTCTTCGATGATCGGGAGCACGTCGGAGCTGAAGTTGGCCGAGGCGTCGGTGGTGAGCTGGTCGGTTGCGACCACCAGGGTGGCTGGGTCGCGGGGGTTGTCGCCGGTGGATTCGTCGAGGGCGACCAGTTCGAGGCTCAGCTCGACTTCGTCCTCGGTGGTCACCAGAGCCATCACCGTGATGGGACCGACGTCGTAGGTGCTCATGAGCACGTTGGCGGTCATGCTGGCCGAGAGCGAATCGCCCATGAGTCGAACCGTGCCGGTGAAGACCTCTTCGTTGGTGGTTTCCTTGACGGTCAGGTCGCCGGTGATCTCGATGGGGTAGTCGGTTCCTTCGACGATCTCTGCGGGCAGCCCATCGATGGCGGTGGGAACGAATTCGACGAAGCGGTAATGACTCGACTCGAGGAAGTCGTGGCGAATCCGCTTGTCGCGGAGGTTGTTGTCGCTCTCGAAGAGTTCGACGTTGATGACGATGGTGCCAATGCGGCTTTCTGTGGGGTCGACCGCCAGCACGATGTCGCCGCCCAGTGCGGTGGTGGTTCCGACGGCCACGCCGCGATCCTGTCCGGCCAGCCGTTCGCCGATGGCGTACGACGCTGAGGACTGGGTGGGATCGATGCGGAACAGACGCTCGCCTGCTTCCTCTTCGACTTCGAGCTCGGGGGCGACCACCGTCTCTTGAAGAACCTCGTCGTCTTCGAGGTACCAGTCCCACTGATCCTTGGTGAAAAACGCGCCAAGGCCGAGAACGAGAAGAGCGGAAAGAAGAAAGCCTGCTTTTTTCACGGGGTGTCCTTCATTGGGCGGCGGAATGAGATGGGACGAAAGGAAACGCAGCTTCTAGACCATATCTGGTGCTGCGGACCGATCTATAACTCGTTCTAGGTGATGAACTCCTTCACGCCCTTTTTGAAGGTGGTGCTGAAGGGCGTGAGTCCATGGCTGCCACCATTGACCAGTCGCCGCGCAGCCTTGAGGTCATCGTCGAGAAGAGCCTCTTTGATCTTGCGTTCCTTGGTGGCGAGGAATGACGCCAGAATCTTCGCCGCAACCTTCGAATCGCATCCCAGGTCAGGGTCCTTCTCGAGTTTCGATCCCATGCCGATTCGCTTGCCGATGGTCTTGTAGTTGGCCCGCCCGGTCAGCTGCACGAAGCCTCGGCCCTTGAACCGGTCGCCATCGGGAGCACCCTTGTTGCCCAGATCTTTGCGGCCGTCGTACCGGTCGAAAGGGTGGCCTTTGGGCGACGTGTTGTATTTCGACTTCCCCTCGGGAATGGGAACGAACGCCGTGGTTTCGGCTCGGATGGTGGCCAACGCCATGAGGATCATCAGGTCATCGGCGATGCCTTCGTCATGCAGCGCGGTGAGCACGTTTCCCAGGTGCTTCTTGATGCCGGTCTTGGACGAGGCCGGAAAGAGCTTGGCCACTCGGGTCGTGGTGTAGATCTTCTTGGTCGACGCCAGGCTCCGTTGTTTTGGTTCCTTGGCCAGTCCGAGTTTGGCCATGGTGCGTGGGCCAACGACACCGTCGACCAGTAGGCCTTCCGATGCCTGGAAGTTTCGCACGGCGGCATCGGTGTGTTTCCCGAAGTCGCCGTCGACCTTGCCGGGGTCGAATCCGGCTTCGGCGAGTGCTTGCTGGACGCGACGGATACGCATTCCGCCGTCGCCTTTTCTGAGAAGGGGGGATGAACTCATGGTGCAAGCCTGCCAAGCCCCGCCGGGAAAGCGGTGGATTCAAGCGGTGGTTTCCAGGCACTGCGTTAGCCTTCGGGAATGCCGCGACGGTTCTTTCTGCACGAGACCATCGACATCATTGGTCAAGGACAGTACGACTACATGGACGTTGTGGCCCGGGAGCCGGTGCATGAGATGCCGGGTCTGTTTCGGCTGTGGGGAACCTTCTTTGTCATCGGAGCTTCGGGCGGCCGGTGGCCTCAGGTCGTCAACCTCTACGACGGTGGCCCGGACGGCTGGGATGCATGGACCGCCAACCTCGACCGGCTCAATCTGAAGCGTCGGGCGAAGTTCTACAACGACTGGTGGGACGAAGCTGCTCGGTTTCGCAGTGGTGGCAGCGACCGCGTGGCAGCCACGATTCCGCAGAGTCCGACCGACCAGGATCTGATCGATCGCGGAGTGGCGGGCACGGTCTTTGTGCACCAGCTACTCGAGGTGAATCCCGGCCAACAGATCGCCTACCTCGCTGCCGTCGCCTCGACACGGGTGCCGATGTTGCGTGAGCGAGGTATCGAGGTCACCCAACTTCTCGAAGTCGTCAACAATCCCACCGAGGTTGTCGTGGTCTGGGCGACGCACCTGGAGAACTGGACGCAGTTGCGGAAGGACTTCGACACCAGTCGCGGGCTGGACGACACTGGAACCCCCGATCAGGCGCTACTCGATTGGCAACAGGTGGAGAATCGTTTCGTGACCGGCGGTACCACCGAGCTCATGACACCCAGGCCGGGTGGTATTGCGGGTCCGGAATCCTGGGACGCCGAGCCGTAGCCGACCAGGCTCAGGTCGCGGCGGGGTTCAGGTCGCGCAGATTTAACAGGGCCGCCAGGCTCATGAACAGGCCAAAGCTGATCGCGACCGGGTAACTGAACGCGTCGATAAGGACGCCAGCGATCGGTGGGCCGAAAAGGCTTCCGACCGCCGCCGACGTGTACAGCGTGCCGATGACCCCGCCAAGGCCATCGAGTCCGAATCGTTCCGCCAGAACCGCTGGCCCGAGCGCGATGAATCCCCCGTATCCCACACCCAGCACGATGGTGTAGAGCACCAACACCGGGTAACGGTCGCCGGCCAGCAGCCAGAGCACGTGGCTGCATGCCATGACCGCAAAGGAGATGCGGAACAGGCGAACGATTCCGACCCGGTCGGCAAGAGCGCCGAGACCGAGTCGGCCGATCACGCTGAAACCGCCGATGAGTCCAACGAGTGCAGCGGCTGCGATCTCGCCGATGTCGCGTTCTTTGGCGTAGTCGACGAGGAAAACGAAGGGTACGAACAAGCCGAATGTTCCGAGCATGCTCGAGATGTAGAGGACCCGAAAGTCGGCAATGCCGAGCAGCTCGCCGAGTGGGCGTGGCTCGTCGGTGGCGACCGCGGCGGGGCCGCTCTCGACGACCAGCGCTACGAGGAGAAGGAGCGTGCCGCCAACGATGGCAAAGACCACGAACGCGGTTCGCCACGAGGTTGCGTCGATAATGCGAGCGGCGATCGGCGAACCCACCAGCGTCCCGAGTCCGATACCCGCGACCGCGAGCCCGAGCGCGGCCGAGCGACGCTCGTCGAACCATCCGCCAACCGTCGCGACCATCGGCACATACCCGCACGCCACGGCGAATCCAACGCCGACGCCATAGGTGAGGTATCCGAGCCAGATCGACGGCACGAGGGTGGTGAGGAGCAGCCCGCCACTCAGCGAAACGGCGCCCGCGATGATGACCGGCTTGGGTCCGACCCGATCGACCCAGCGGCCGGTGAAGAGCCCGAGCACAAACGACAAACTGATGGTGATCGAGAAGAACAGCGCGGTGGCACTGGAGCTGCTACCGAACTCCTCGGCCATCGAGGCAAAGAACGCTCCGAAGCTGTACGCCACCCCGAAGACCACGAAGGTCGAGGTCGCCGCCGATGCAGCGATAAGCCACGAACGGCTCGAGTCGAGCTTGCGTGGTTCGAGAGTGGTCATACGGACTGCCCAAATCTGGGGTCAATTCGCGACCCGGATGGCGACAGTACCGGTCACGAATAGCATTTCACAATGAACTCTTCTGGGGCGAAGGTGGTCATGATCGATGATCAGGTGTCGTATGCGGAGGCCTTCGGACTCGCGTTGTCCACCACCGGCGATCTGTCACTTGTCGGGCGGGCGTCCGACGGTGAGTCCGGTGTTGAGCTCTGCCTCTCGATTGAGCCCGACATCATCGTCACCGACTACCGGCTTCCGGGCGGCGACACCGGAACCGAGGTGGCAAAGCGGCTTCGGGCCGAAGGGGTGACAGCTCCGATTGCGGTCCTCACCGGATTCGTCGCACCACAGGTAACCCGCGACGCCAAAGGGATCGACGATGTGTCGGTGTTCTCGAAGGACTCACCAATCGTCGATGTCGTCAATGGTCTTCGCTCGGCTCTTGCGGGAACACCCTCCACGCCCGACGAAAGCGCCGCGAGCCCGGCTGTAGCGCTATCCAGTGGCGAGCTCGAAGTGCTCGAGCTGTTGGCCAAGGGACACAACGCCTCCCAGATCGCCGAGCAGCTGCACCTGTCGCTGCACACCATCAGGTCACGGATCAAACATCTGTTGCGCAAGCTCGGCTCGACCAGCCAGCTCGAAGCGATTGCCAAAGCCACCCGGCTGGGGCTCGTGGTGCCGCCAACGTAGCTAGCTTCGTCAGATCGCGTCGATTTCCGGGTGTACCGGTTAGCATCGGGAGGGCGATGTCGGACATGCACGAGGCTCAACTCGAGACCGTCCGCACGGTGCTCTTCGGCACCGAGCGAGACGAACTCATCGACCTTCGTGCCCGCGTCACCAAACTCGAGCAGCTCCTGCTCGAGCAGCAGGACCGAGCCGACGCCGTTGGCGAGATCCTCGTCGACGCGGTCCGTACCACCGAGCGCAGCACGCCGGAATTAGGTGGTGCACTTCGGCCCGAGGTCGAGTACGCGATCCGAGACTCGGCGTTCTCCGACAGCTCCGTTCTGGCTGAGGCGCTGTATCCCGTCATGGGGCCGGCGATGCGCAAGATGATCGCCAACTTGTTCTCGTCGGATTCCGCGCAGTCGGGAAGAACGTTCTCGGTCGATCAGGTCATGCTGATTCATCGCGAGTCCGGTGTGCTGCTCGCCGCCGCGGCGGGGAGCGACGAGGATCTTCAGGAAGCCGACATCGTGTCGGGCATGCTCGACGCGGTGCGGATGTTTGTACAGGATGCATTCGACAAACCCGACCACGACGGCCTCCAGGATCTTCGGGTGGGCGACACCTCGGTGCTGGTCGAGTGGGGCCCTGAAGCGGTTCTTGCATCGGTGGTGAGCGGCATCGCGACCGATACCTATCGCACGCAGACCGGCACCTACCTCGAAGAGTTCCATGTCCGCTTTGCCGACGAACTCGATTCCTTCTCGGGCAACGTTGGCCCGTTTGCTCCAACAGAGCCCGAGCTTCTCACGCTGCACAAGCAGGGCCAGCCCAGCGTTACCGAGAAGCATCGATCGAAGATCGTCATCGGACTCGTGCTTCTCCTCATCATTGCGATCGTGGTGGTCATCGTGTTGCTCGCTACATGACCGCGGTCGATTCGGGTAATGCGCTCTATCGGGCAAAGGTGGTCATGCTCGGCGCTCCTGCGGTTGGAAAGACCAGCCTGGTACGTCGGTTCGTCCACAGCGTCTTCTCCGAGGAGCATCATTCGACGCTGGGCGTGAAGGTCGATCGCAAGACCATGAGCGTCGCTGGCGGTGTGGTCACCATGTTGCTTTGGGACATCCATGGCGAGACCGAAGGACTGGGTGTCCCCGATTCTTACCTGCGCGGTACCACTGCGGCGATCATCGCGTTCGACGCCTCTCGCCCCGAGACCATCGAGACTGCCGCCAGCCTCAGCCAACGAATAGCCGAAGGTTCGCCCCAAGCAGTGCGGTTGGGTGTCGCGAACAAGTCGGACCTGGAGATCAACTGGGCAGAGGTTGACGAGGCGACCCCGGCGCTGGGCGTCAGCGATGTCGTACGAACCAGCGCAAAATCTGGGAAAGGCGTCGAGTCGCTGTTCGGTCAGATTGCCACCGAGGTTGCAGCCGCCGCTTCGTAGGGTCCGGCTATGGGGTGAGCCGGGGAAACCTCATCCAGAACGAAGCACCGACCGGTTCCGCGGATCGCACGCCCATCTCGCCACCGAAGGATTCGACGATTCGACGGCTGAGCGCCAACCCGATGCCTGCCCCTGCCGGGTCGACCGAGGCGCGCTCGAAGAGTTGGAAGATCCGGTGGCTGTCGGCTTCATCAACACCGCTGCCGGTGTCGGTGACCGTGATGACGATGTCGTTTCCTTCGGCCTCCGAGCGCACATCGAGCACCAAATCCCGCTCGGGGTCCCGGTAGCGGACCGCATTGGAGAACAGGTTGGCAAAGACGCTCTGCAAAGGGACTGCTTTGCCGTGGATGACGGCCAGGTCACCGACGTTCACCACCGCGTCAGCTTCGTTGAGGGTGGGAGCGAGGGTATCGAGTGCATTGCTGACCACGTCGTGCAGATCGATGGCTTCGACCGCTGCCGGGTCGGCGTGGCCCTGCGACAGCTCCAGCAGGTACTGCACCTGCTGGGTCATGAGCGAGACACCGTCGCGAATCGACCGAGCGCAGGCTTGGGCGGTCTGGCTGACATCGTCGGTTGCCTCCCGGGCGAGGTCTTCGAGAACCTCTGCGTAGATGGCGACGGCTCGCATTGGTGCAACCAGCTCGTGGGCCGCGATGTAGGCAAACTGTTCGAGCTCTTTGTTGGCTACTTCGAGTCGAGTGTGGGCCGCTCGAAGCTCGGTCTGGTTCGTCCGAAGTCGGGCGGCCATCTGGTCGATTCGTCGTTGCTCGACGGTTCGGTCGAGTCGCTCTTCGATGATCGCAGCGGAGCTGAGGAGGAGGTCGAGCCAGCTCGCGTCGGCGTTGGGCTCGTCGCTGGCGAGGAGGATGTAGCCCGATTCGGCCGAAGCGCCCGTGATCGGAAGAATCGCGAAGCTTCGTACCCAGTCGGCGAGTCCGTCGAGCGCATGCTCGGCCGACGATTCGGCGAGTCGGTCGCCGATCAGCAGAGGTGCGATGACCGAGAATGTTTCGCCTGGTTGCAACCAGGAATCAAAGTCGCCGTCGAACCAGCGCATCGCGGGCTCATCGATCAACGTGAACTCGGCATAGGGAGCTGCGGCAGCCGCTCTGGTTATGCCGATGAGCTGGTTGAAGATCGAAACTTCGTCGCAACTGTCAGTGGACGGAGCTGACATCCGCGTGCCTTTCTTCCCTAGGATTCAAAGGACTATACAAATTGGTTGTGAGCGGCAGCAGCGACGATGGCGGGTAT
>CAZGVQ010000102.1:0-9505 GCA_964529355.1 uncultured Acidimicrobiales bacterium | reverse complement strand
CCACCAGCGGGTGGGATCTTCAGACAATCACCGGCGGCCGGTTCGTTCTCGGGCTTGGCTCACAGATCAAGCCCCACGTGGTCGACCGATTCGGCATGCCCTGGTCAAAACCCGCCGCGCGAATGCGCGAAATGGTGCTCGGCATTCGTGCCATTTGGGACGCTTGGGAAACGGGCAGCTCGCTGGACTTCGAAGGCGAGTTCTATCGCCACACCCGCATGATCCCGGCCTTCGACCCCGGCCCCAACCCCTTTGGCCTTCCGCCCATCTTCACCGCTGGCGTTGGTCCATTGATGACCGAGGTCGCTGGTGAAGTCGCCGACGGATTCCTGGTTCATCCTTTCTGTTCGCGTGCATCGCTCGAAGAACTCACGGTGCCGGCGCTGGCCCGAGGTGCCGAGAAGGCGGGCCGTCCCCTCGACGACGTCGAACTCGTTTGCGTCACCATCGTCGTCACCGGTGCCACCGAAGAACAGTTCGTTCATTCGCGAGAAGCCACCCGCAAACAGCTTGCGTTCTATGGCAGCACACCGGCGTACGCTCCGATTCTCGACATCCACGGCCACGGCGATCTTCATCCCGAGTTGAAGCGTCAGGCGCGCGAGGGCAGGTGGGATGACATGGCATCGCTGATCGACGATGATCTGCTTCACACCATCGCCGTCGTCGGCGAGCCAGCCACCATCGCCCCGCAAATCCGGCAACGACTCGACGGCATCTCCAAATCGGTGAGCCTGGTGAACAACCGAGCTCCCGATCCCGACCATTTCGCATCGGTCGTCCGCGACCTCAAATCTCTCGCAGAATAGGCAACCCCCAATGAGCAACGACTCGAAAGACCAACCGCTCCCCCTCGAGGGAATCCGGGTATTGGCCATCGAACAAATGCAGGCCATTCCCATGGCCACCCAACTCCTCACCCACCTTGGCGCCGAAGTCGTCAAGGTTGAGCACCCGGTGCATGGCGAGTCGGGGCGAACCTCGGCGCCGCAGCTACCCGACTCCGACGGGAACCTCGTCGGCTCCACCTACATCCGAAACAACCTCAACAAGAAGAGCGTCGGTATCGATCTCAAGCACCCAAAGGCCGTCGAACTCATCACCGGTCTCGTCCCGAAGTTCGATGTGGTCGCCGAGAACTTCAAGGCCGGAACCATGGAGCGCCTCGGACTCGGGTACGACGTGTTGGCCGCCGCGAACCCGGCGCTCGTGTACGTGTCGGTATCGGGCTTTGGGCACTCGCCCGGCCCCTATGCAGAATGGCCGGCATACTCGGTGGTCGCCGAGGCCATGGGCGGGCTCAACACCTTTCGTCCAGAACCGGGCCGATATCCCAACATCGGCGTCGCCGGAGCGGTCGGCGACAACACCAGCGGACTCTACGCAGTCATCGGTGTGTTGTCGGCGCTTCGACATGCCGAGCGCAGTGGCGTGGGCCAGAAGGTCGACATCGCAATGTTCGATGCCATGGTGGCCATGATGGACACCGTGCCGTTCAACCCGTCGGTTGGTGTGCACGACAACAGCGTGCGGGCCTGGCCGGGTATATCGACGTTCTTTCAGGCCAACGACGGACTCTTTGTGGCCCAGGTTGGCCGAGAGCATCAGTTCGAGCGCTTTGCCGAGGCGGTTGGTCACCCCGAGTGGCTCTCCGACGAGCGGTTCTCCACGCGCCAGGGCTGGGCGTCGAACCTCGACGACGTCATCCGACCAGCCGTGGAGTCGTGGGCTGCCAACATGTCGAAGCTCGATGCGTCCAAAGCCTTGGCTGCTGCCGGGGTGGTTGCGGGGCCGTGCTTCGATGCCGACGACATCGTCGCCGACGAGCATGTCGCCAACCACAACATGATTCTGTCGGTTCCTCGACCTGACACCGGCGAGCCGATCCACTTCGTGGGAAACCCCGTCAAGCTCTCGCGCACCGCCGAGAAAGCACCCGTGCGCTGGCCAGAGCTGGGGCAACACACGAAGGAAATTCTGTCGACCGAGCTCGGCCTGTCCGACGATGAGCTGTCGGCGTTGAAGGCCGACGGAGCGATCGCCGGATAACCGGCGCCGCTACCCGCGGATTCGGACGGGGTCGGTGCCGTCCCAAGCCGCCGACTTCGCGATGTGTTCGTCGCGCTTGGCGCGGATGGCGTCGGAAATATCGCCGAGCTCGATCACCATTCCCCCCGGGCCACGCAGATAGGCGAAACGAATGCCACCCAGGGCACCTTCCTGGCCAACACTGAACCCAGTGGCCAGCGCATGGTCGAGTGCGGCGTCGTAGTCGGGCGGATAGAAGCACACGTGTTGAACCCCCGGCCCAAAGGTCTCGCTTAGCTCCCGGTACATCGACGGGGTGTCGTTGTGCTGTTGGATCAGCTCGATCTGCACGCCGCCTGTGTAGGCCGTGGCCATGCCGAACTGCACGTCGGCGTCTTCGCCGTTGTAGGTGAAGTGATCGAGCGGCACCTGTTTCACCACGGTCCATGGCCCGATGCCGGTGGTGTCGAACCAGTGCTGCGCGGCGGTTTCGAGGTCATCGACCACGTACCCGATCTGGCCTACCGGCCCGAAGAGTTCATGCATTGGCTTGGTCTATGTCAGCGGCGACGCTTCGGGCAAGCGCAGTGAGTCGAAGTCGATAGACCTGTACCGATGGCTGATCGGATTTGAAGCCTCGGGGCGACAAGCGCAACAACTCGATCCAGGCGGCCCGGTTTTCGACGTCACCGACCTCTCCCAGATACGTCGCAAGTCCTTCCCAGAGCCGGCTGGTCACACCAGCCAGGGTCAACGACAAAGCATCGTCTTTCGCGTTGACGATCTCCTCGGCGTGGGGCGACGCGTGGAGCTGCTGCCAGAGGTCGCCTTCGAATCGTTGCAGCGCTCCGTCGAGCTGTTCGGCACGGGTTCCAGGCTCGTGCAGAGCGGCCAGCGCATCATCGATCCGTTTCTCGAACAGTGCCACGAAGGCCGAGTTGAAGATGTCGCTCTTGTCACTGAAGTACAGATAGAGCGCCGGTCGCGACATACCTGCGGCTTCGGCGATGTTTGCCATCGATGTGCCGGCGACCCCGGCTTTGGCGAACTGGTCTATGGCCGCGGAATGGATTGCCGCGCGTTTGGCGTCGCGTCGTTGCGCAGTTACCGGCTCGGCTTCGCTTGCGACATCCACGCCACGACCTTGACACATTGGAGTAGATATGTCAGGTTCTCCGCCTGACGCTTTTTCGTCGAAATGTCAGCTATGAGGAGAACATCGTGACCAAGCTCGGATACCAGATTCCCAACTTCACATACCCCGGCGTCGACAACGCCGACATCTTCGCCAACGTGATCGCCCAGGCCAAAGCGGCCGAGGACGCCGGGTTCGACCGGGTGTTCGTGATGGATCACTTCTACCAACTCCCCGGTATCGGAGCGCCCGAAGAGCCGATGTATGAGTGCTACAGCGTGCTCTCTGCACTCGCGCAGCACACCGAGAAGGTCCGCCTATCAGCGCTGGTTACCGGCAATACATATCGCCACCCGACGCTGCTGGCCAAGACCATCACCGCCCTCGACCACGTCTCGAACGGTCGGGCCACGCTCGGCATCGGGGCTGGCTGGTTCGAGCTCGAACATGACTCGCTGGGCTATGAATTCGGCACGTTCACCGACCGGTTCGAGAAGCTCGAGGAAGCGCTGCAAATCATTCTCCCGATGCTTCGAGGCGAGAAGGTCTCTCTCGATGGCAAGCACTACCAGGTGGCCGACGCGGTCAACTCCCCTCCCCCGATTTCGCGGGTCCCGATCATGATCGGCGGCAGCGGCGAAAAGAAGACGCTGCGAATGGTGGCCCAGTACGCCGACGAATCCAACCTGTCGAGCGGCGGAATCGATGAGATCCCACGCAAGCTCGATGCCCTCGCTGCGCACTGCGAGCGTTTGGGTCGAGACCGCTCCGAGATCAAGGTCACCAAGCTCACGATGGTGATGGTTGCTCCAACCATGGAAGAGGCCGAGGCGGACCTGGCCGAAATGGCTGGTGTCAAAGGCTGGAATGACGAGGTCATGGAGATGGTGAAGATGATCCTCTTCTACGGCGACCCCGACACCGTCGGCGAGAAGCTTCAGGCCACCATGGACACCGGCATCGATGGCATGACCATCAACCTGCCCGGCAACGGCCACAACATCGACCGCATCGGTCTACTCGGCGACATCGCCCAGCGCGTGATGAGCTAGTTGCGAGTCAGTTGGCTTCGACGAGCCGCTCGATACCGGCACGCCAGTCGACCAGGCGGTCGGGCCGAAGCTCGCCGATTCGGTCGAGGTTCATCACGGTGCTCGGTAGCGCTCGTTCGGCTTCGACGATCTTGGCGGCGGGCGCGCCACCCAGCTCGGCGATGTAGCTGCACCACTCCTCTACCGACACCACACCGGGACTCGCCCAGTTGATCGCTGGCGCGTCTACCGACGCCTCCGCAAGCAGATAGGGAATGTCGGCTGCGATGTCGTCGGCGTGGATCACGTTGTAGCGGGCGCCGTCGGCGCTGACCTCGATGTCCATGCCGGCGCGCATCATCTGAAGGTGAAACCATGGCCAGCCATTCATGTCGCTGTAGGGCACGTTGAGCCGGGCGATGACCGTCGGCAACTCAAACTCGTCCGCGGCAAACCGCACCACTGACTCGGCCGCGATCTTTGAGATCGAGTAGGTGGGCAGCATGTTCTGGTGATGGTCGCCATGTGCACCCTCGACCTCGAAGGGCTCTCCTCCGTTGGGCTTGTAGACCGCCCCGGTCGAGCAATGAAGGAGCGCACCGGCCCCTCGAAAGTGGCTCATGAGCGTTCCGGCACCTTCCGCGTTGGCGGCCAGGTCGTGCCGCCAGTCCCCCGACTTCGATACCGCCAGGTTCAGGACAACGTCAACGTCGGTCGGAATGGACCCGAAATCCGGGTCGGCGAAATCGATCGTGTGGCACTGCACTCCCTGACTCTCCAGAGCGGCGCGAACCTCGGGGTCCGAGAACCGCGCCAACGCAACCACCGTGTTCTCGCGGGCCAGATCGGCAACCAGCGGTGCGCCCAGGATTCCGGTGGGTCCGGTGACGACGATGGTCTTGCCCTGAAGTTCTTGCATTGCTTCGACTTCCCTCGATTGCCTTGTTTTTCCTCTCGCGACACTACGGGAGCTAGAACGGGGTGAACAGCGACAAGGCTTACAACGACATCGCGTACAGGGAGAACCCAATGATCAAGCTCAGCGTCATGTATCCAGCAGGTGACGACGTCACCTTCGATATCGACTACTACCGCACGA
Source organism: uncultured Acidimicrobiales bacterium (assembly GCA_964529355.1). Classification (GTDB taxonomy): domain Bacteria; phylum Actinomycetota; class Acidimicrobiia; order Acidimicrobiales; family SHLQ01; genus CALLQB01. Next base: position 4,212 of record CAZGVQ010000102.1, on the reverse strand, counting down.
CCCATTTTGAAATCGTCGACCGCACGCTCAAGCCAACGAAGTGGGAGATCGATTCGGGAGTCGACGGCCCTTACGTGGCCATTGGCCACCTCTACTTCGACGACATGGAAACCATGCAGGCGGCCATGGCGAACGCCGGCGAGTCACAGGCCGACATCCCAAACTTCACCAACGCCGAGGCGGCCATCCAAATCGCAAACGTGCTGGAGTAGCGCCATGACCCAGATTCTGTCTCAGTTCTGCATCAACGTAAGCGACATGGACAAGGCGCTTGAGTTTTGGCATGGGGTGTGCGAGCTCCCCATCGCGAACCGCGTGGAGACCGACGACTTTGTCGAGGTCATGCTCCAGTCCGAGCATGGCGGGTCTCGCCTGCAGCTGGCTCAGCACTACGCCAACGAGGGCCCCATCGACATGGGCAACTCGGTCTGGAAGATCTACCTCAATACCTCCGACTGCCAACGCGTGTACGACCGCGCCATCGCTGCGGGGTGCGAGTCGGTCACCGAACCAATGGACACCGAACGGTGGCCGGTAATCCTCGCCTTCGTGAAGGACTTCGACGGGTATCTCGTCGAGTTCGTCGAGCACAAGAACGGCACCCGCCCAGGCGTGCCCGACCCGAAGAAGGTGTGAGTCAATGCTGACGACGCTCCGGCAAGCAGACGGCATCGACCGGATCGTCGAGGCGCTGCTGGCTGATGGGGCCGTCATCGTCGAGGACTTTCTCGATGCGCCAACGGTCGAGGCCATCAATTCCGAGATCGGTGCCACCATCGATGGTGACGATCCCACGCAGCGGACGTTCGTCAACCCCTTGATCGCATCGTTCTTCGGCGACAAAACCCGACACCTCGCCGGTATCGCCAGCCACAGCCCCACGTTTGTGACCGATGTGCTCTGCCATCAGGTCTATGACCAGGTGTGCGAGCGGGTTCTGGGCCCGAACTGCGCCGACTGGTATCTCAATATCGGCCACATGCTTCAGCGCGAGCCGGGCGCCGAACAGCAGTACGTCCACCGGGACCAGGACGTCTGGAGTTACCTGCCAAAACCGCATCCGGAGGTCGAGTTGGCGTCGATCGTGGCACTGGTGGACTTCACGGCCGACAACGGCGCGACCCGCCTGGCGACGGGTTCGCACAAGTGGGACGAGGGCCGCTACCCGGAGGACGACGAGTTGGTGGCCGCAGAGATGCCCGCCGGCGCGGCTGTGCTGTACCTGGGTTCCACCTTCCACGCCGGTGGCACAAACTCCACCGCCGACGAGAGCCGCCGAGGCTTCCACCTGAGCTTCGTGGTGGGTTGGCTACGCACCGAAGAGAACAACACGCTATCGACGCCTCCCGACCTGGCCCGAAGCATGCCCCGACGCGCCCAGGAACTTTTGGGCTACAAGGCGCACGACGCCATCGCGACTGGCGGCGGCTACCTGGGCACGGTCGACGTCCGCCACCCCTACGAGCTGCTCGACTCGGGAGAGCTTTAGCGAGGAGTGCGAAGGCTCGCGAAGAACGAGGAAAGCGACCGCTCACACTCTTCGCCAAGCACGTTGTGCTGCACCTCAAAGGTGTGCTGCAGCCGCGGATCGACACCGAAGTTGTAGACCGATCCAACCGCACCGGCACCGACGTCGGCTGCGCCGAACACCACCTTCTGAACTCGGGCGTTCATCGCCGCTCCGGCGCACATGGTGCAGGGTTCGAGCGTGCTGATGAGGGTTGCGTTGTCGAGTCGCCACGTTCCGAGTTGTTCGCAGGCGTCCCGCATTGCGAGTACCTCGGCGTGGGCGGTTGGGTCACCGGTGAGCTCCCGCTCATTGTGGCGCGAGGCAATGACATCGCCGTCGACAAGAACAAGCGCTCCGACCGGTACATCGCCGTGGGGAATCGCCAGCTCGGCTTCGGCTAGCGCCAGGCGCATGAGGTCGTCGTACTCCATACCCAAAAGCTAGCTCGGAAGTAGCTCCGCTCCGCCCTGGAGGCCGCGTACCGATCTCGCATCGTCACCCCGGGCCGACGGGGGCTTCCTCGATAAGTTCTTCGGCCCCCAGGATTGCGTCGGGGATTGCGAATGCATCGACCAGTGGTCGAGCTACGGCGCGGGTAGAGAGGGCGTCGCATATGGGATTTCTCAGTGTCGGAGGAGGGACTTGAACCTTGGCGGGCGTTTTCGGTTACACATTCTCGACTGCGGCACGGATCAGGGACGCAATCTCGTCGACCTCGAGTTCGCCAGCCGCCACTGCGTATACAAGTTCGTAAACAACCTCGTTCGAGAGCTTCGATGGTGTCTGGCCGTTGAGTTCGAGGAATACCGCAGTAGCGAGCCACGCGAGACGTTTGTTGCCGTCGATAAGCGCATGGTTCTTCAGAATGGATTGCAGCAGAGCAGCCGACTTGGTCCAGAGATCGGGATAAGCGTCCTCGCCGAACGCAATGGTCTGTGGTCTTGCAGCGGCCGAACCGAGTAGGCCGATATCGCGTATCGGCGGTGGCTCGCCGAGAAGCAGGATCGCCAATTCGATGAGGTCGTCGAGGTCGAGGTACTCGATCGGGACAGTCATTTGATCGGCACAGTCATTCGCCGAGACGGCGCAATGCGTCCGCGTGTGACCGCGTCACCTTCTCCGCTGCAAGAGCCACCCGCTCGCGATGATCGGCACCAGCAACAAACTCTCGCACTGCACGACGGGCCGCTTCTTGCATCGACATACCCTCCGCGTCAGCTCGCGCCTGGAGGGCAGCTTGCTCGTCTTCGGTCAAACGCAGAGTCATGGCCATGAGCTCAATGGTATCACTTTGATACCATTGAGCCGCCGAACGAGACCAGAGAGTAAGCCGCTCAAAGGAGCGGAAACGGCGGTAGGTCGGACATCGAGACAACAACCCTGGATGCGGCCGGGTCTCTTTGTGGCCCGACCGCTGTGCAGAAACGAGCGTTAGCCCAGCAGGCCCTTGGCCATGCCACCGAGGCCGCCACCTTCTTCTTCGCCGTCGCCACCAAGGAGACCCTTGGCCATGTCGCCGACGCCGCCACCTTCTTCGTCGCCGCCGCTACCGAGAAGGTCGCCGAGGCCACCGGCAGCTCCGTCCATCATCCCGCCAGCGTCAACGCCGAGGGCACTCTTTACCTGGCCGGCGATAGGTCCGGGAAGGACGCCGTCGATCTTTTCCAGAACGGCGAGCACGGCGAGCTTGGCCTTCATCTCGGGGATTCTGGCTTTGTCGGCAACGGTTCCAATGAGGTCTTCCATGGGGGATTCTCCTGTGAGTTGGGGGGACTTCCGTTCTATCAGAAGCGCGCAAAGTTCATCCGGCAAGTGCCTGAACTACACAAGAACTGGCGTCTTAGATGTCGCGTGACGCTGGCTATTCGTCGACCAACAGCTGGCCACGCGGTGATGAACCGAGACCCTTGCATGCGTCTAGCCTTGTCACCATGACCAGTTTCAAACTCTGGCCAGCGCAACGTTGGTGGTTTGCCGTAGGTTCAGCGTTACTCAGCGCACTTGTACTCGGGCTTCCCACCGATGTCATCCCGAACCCGGTGTTTGGGCGCCAGGGCACTCCGGTTGAGCCGTGGGCGGTTCCCGTGCTCATCATCACCGCGATATTGAGCGGCTTGCTCGCAGCCACCTATATACGGCTCGACGCAAACGCCGAACAACCAGCAGATCTTGATCAACCGGGTCGCTTCGGCGGCATTGGTGGCCTGCTGTCGTTCTTCGCGATTGGGTGCCCGATCTGCAACAAGCTGGTCATCATCGTCATCGGCACCTCAGGGGCCTTGACATGGTTCGCCCCAATCCAGCCCTACCTGGGACTTATTGCGATGGGTCTGTTGGCATGGGCACTGAAGGTTCGCCTTGAGGGCGACGTTGCCTGCAAGATCCCGGCAACCTGACGCCGGGAGTAATGACAAGCACCCAAAACCTGAAAATCCCACAACCGCCAAGGCCTTACCGATGATGGCACCGAGTAACGAGGGGCGGGGAACATAGCCATGAGCATCGGCGAAGGCGACGGGAACGAGTTCGGTTCGGTCGAGAGCCTGGGTGCCGCCGGGCACTTGCAACGTCCTTCCCGGTGGTGTCGTAGTGAGGTCGGTTCGTGGACCGAGGCCTTCTGGAGCCAGCACATCAACACTCACGCCATCGCGGACATACCGATGAGCGAGACCTTCATGTGAGAATCCGGCAAGGGCAAACCC
>CAZGVQ010000101.1:0-9553 GCA_964529355.1 uncultured Acidimicrobiales bacterium | reverse complement strand
ACGAGCAGGAAGAAGATGTTTCGGAAGATAACGCCGGCTTCGCTCAGCGAGTAGAGGAACGAAAAGGTGATCATCGCTAGCGGGAAGAGGCCAACCGCGGTGCGGGTGTCGCGTACGTAGACGACCGCCCGGTATCCAGCCCGAATTATGATTGCAAAGAACAAGCCCACGGCCGGCCAACCGAGTTGGAGTGCGTAGTCGATGAACGCGTTGTGGGCATGGGGTGGTGTCCAGACGAACTCCGTCCAGACCTCGTGGGCGGGAGAGAAAAAGCCGTTCCAGTAGGCGTTCCAGCCATATCCGGTAAGCGGGTTCCGCAACGACTCGGCAATGGTGAACTCCCAGAGCGGGGTCCGACCCGTGAACGTGACGTCCTTGCCGAGCAGGTCGGTGATGGGCCCAAGATTGGCTGTCGCGAAACCGATGACCGCAAGTGTCGAAACCACTGCGCTGAGAATGACCGCGCCGAACAACGTCTTGCGAGCCCGGAATATCTGGGCAACCACCGTTATTGCTGACGCAAGGATGAGCGCGACGAGCGAGGTGGCCGATGTCGAGCCGATGACGATGACCATCGCCAGCGCGGCCAGAACGTAGTTGATGAAACGGAAGCGCCGAAAGGTGCGAGCCCCAACCAGAAACACGATCACGCTAAGCACGTGGAGGCGCCCGAGGCTGTTCTTGTTCGGCTGCGTACCCTTCCAGCCGGCGTTGCTATCGCCAAACTCGGGCAGTCCGAAAATGAAGAAGAAGTCGAGGGCAATGCCCACGGCCAGAGCGATGCCGGTCATGCGAAGTATCTCGCGCAACTCGAACCTGGTCACCAGATACAGCGCATAGAAGATGACGATGAGCAACACGATCGTTTCGCGCACGGTTGCCGTTGGCTCGGCCGACCAGAGGGTCGAAAGCAGGATGAGCCCGAAGAACGACAAAAACAGTCGATCCTGGCGAGCCAGCCACCATACGGGACGCCAGTTGCCGGCGAGATGAAATGCGAAGAGGCCCGCGAAACCCAGAATCAGGGCCACGGCGAAAATGCTGAGACCGCCTTCGAGCTGGTCCTGGGCCTGCACTTCGAACGCGGTGCGCAACCACTGGTCGGGCGTGCTGAACGCCAGGAAGAACATCATCGCCACAACCGAGACGCGCTCGAGAACGCTTGGTCGGGCGGCGAGGCGCTGACGTCCCGAAACCGGGGGAGTGGCGAGCGCCGGTATGGTCATTTCCGTGCTTCGGCGGTTGCCCGTTCGTAGGCGTAGCGGTCACGCCGCGACCAGAACTTGGTGGAGCGTGAGCGGTCCTTGTTGAGGAGAGCGCCGACAACCCGTGCTCCGGAGCGTTCGAGGTCGGAGCGAACCTGCAGAAGCGTGTCGGTGTCGGTGCGTTTGGAGTCGACCACAACAACCACGCCCCCGACGTTCACCGCGGCTGCAGCAGAGTCGGCCGCCGACAGAACCGGCGGCGAATCGACGATGACGAAGTCGTAGGTGGCTTCGAGCTGAATAATGAGCTCTTTGAAGCGCGGAGAGCCGAGCAGTTCGCCAGGGTTCACCGGAGATGGGCCGCTGGGGATGAGCGCCAGGTTCTCGATGCCGATGCTGATGACCGGCGGATAGCCATCGGAGTTGGACTGCAGGTGATCGCTGAGTCCGGTGTTGTTGCGGATACCGAACAGCGTCTCGATGGTTGGGCGGCGCATATCGGCCGACACCAGAACCACCGTGTTGCCGGCCTGAGCAAGGGCCACAGCCAGGTTGGCCGACACCGTCGACTTTCCTTCGGCCGGTTGTGAGCTGGTGAGCAGGAAGCTGCGGATCTGGTCGGTGCTGGCCACGAATTGCACCGAGGTGCGAAGGCGTCGGAACGACTCCTGCGCCCGCTGGGTCTTGGTATTGGTGCTGTCGCTGGTCATCACCATGGCCGCCTGGCCGCGGGCTGAGCCGAAACCAAACGGTGGCACCGAGCCGAGCACCGACTTGCCGATGGCGAGTTCGACGTCTGACTCTTCGCGTGCCGTGGTATCGAGACGGTCGGCGATGAAGGCGGTGACGATTCCGGCGATGAGGCCGAGGAATCCGCCGACGATCCACAAGACCGAATCGGGTAGCCCTTGTGGGCTATCGGGTGGATCGGCGAGTTCGAGTACCTCAGCGGCAACGCTGCTGCCCTGTTCCTGTTGATCGAGGTTTCGAAGTGCTCGCTCGGCCGCAATGAGTTCGGCGGTGAGCTGGTTGCTTTGTGTCGAAAGCCGCGTACGTTCGGCCCGAAGTACATCGGCGTCAGCGGTGTCAATATCGAGGGCTGCAAGTTGACGATTGTTTCGGTCCAACGCCGAGTCGATCGAGGCGACCTGTTCGTTGATGCCTTCGACCGACGTGTTGAGGGTTGCCCGCTCCGCCGCATAAACCTCAGCGGTGCCGGCGACGCGGTCGGCCGTGTAGGTCTCGGCAAAACCGTTGACCACGGCGGCGGTGACATCGGGATCGGTGAAGGTATAGGTGAGCGACAACACCTCACTGCCCGTGCGGAACTCGACGTCGAGGTCTTCGAGAATGTCGCGGGGCGATGGTGCACCATCGACATCGGCGGCGACGATGCGCGCAACGGGTTCAGACGTGAGAATTTCGCGTTCGGTCTCAAGGTTTGCCCGGGTATTTCCGGTTGTTCCCGTGCGTACCGGGCTTGGGTTGACGAGCACTCGGGTGCTGGCTTCGAACACCGGCGTGCGGCTCGAGGTGAAGAGGTAGGCCAGGCCGAGCCCGATCAGCAGCAGAAGCAGCACGAGCAGCTTTCGCGCCTGAACCGCTTTGATGTAGTCCTGAAGTCCAGGAGCCTCGGAGGTGTCGAACGATCCGTTGTACATCACCATTCGGATATCACCTGACATTTCAGGTGATTCGAGACGATTTGGTTTTCTTCAGCCCCGCCCGGGGAAATTGCACGCATATCTGACAAAGGTACCCGCCGGACCGGCGTAGAGAAAGGCCGGGAGGTGGGTCGTTTGGCTCAAATTCAGCGATTTTCGGCGGTCTATGAACTCGCTCGGGGCGATTCTTGACGAAGTGGCTGGTTGTCGGCGCTTGCCGGGTCGAGTGAATCGGTGTCGATGCCGTACTTCGCAATTGCTTCGGCCACGGTGCCGGGCTCGATTTTGCCATCAGTTGCAAGCGCCGAAAGCGTCGCGACCACGATGTTGGCCGTATCGACCTCGAAGAACGACCGCAGCGCCTCGCGGGTATCGGAGCGTCCGTAGCCATCGGTGCCGAGCGGCACAAAGGTGCCGGGTGCCCAACGAGAGATCTGATCGGGTACCACCTTCATGAAGTCGGTGACCGCAATGATCGGGCCGGCCATCGAATTCAGCTTCTCCTGGCACGAGGAGACCTCGGTCGAATCTCCGGGGTGCAGACGGTTCCAGCGTTCGGCGGCAAGGGCATCGGTGCGCAGCGTCTTGTAGGAGGTGGCGCTCCAAAGCTCGGTGGCCACGTCGTAGTGCTCGGCCAATTCGGCGGCAGCCTCGCGTGCCGCGCCCTGTGCACTCCCCGAAAAGATGATGGTGGCCGGCTTCGACGGGCCATCGGGAGCAGCGGCGAACTTGTACAGGCCGCTATTGATGTCATCGTCGGTGACACCATCGGGACGTTCGGGCATCTCGTAGTTGTCGTTGTAGATCGCGACGTAATACAGGACGTCCTCAGGCGCATCTCCGTACATGCGGTCGAGACCACGACGAATAATTGCGCCTAGCTCATACGCGAATGCCGGGTCGTAGGCCTCGCATGCGGGCACGGTCGACGCCAGCACAAGGCTGTGGCCGTCCTGATGCTGCAGACCCTCGCCCATAAGCGTGGTGCGGCCGGCGGTCGCACCCATGAGAAAGCCTCGGGCCCGGGAGTCTGAAGCCGACCAGATGAGGTCGCCTACCCGTTGGAACCCGAACATCGAATAGAAGGTGTAGAAGGGCACCATGGGAACGCCAAGGTTCGCGTAGCTCGTTCCGGCGGCGATGAAGCTGGCCATCGAACCAGCTTCGGTGATGCCCTCTTCGAGAATCTGTCCCTCGGTGCCTTCGGCGTAGGAGAGCAGCAGCTCGTGGTCGACCGGTTCGTACTTCTGCCCGAACGGGGCATAGATCTCGAACTCGCGGAACATGGAGTCCATGCCGAACGTGCGGGCCTCATCGGGAACGATGGGTACGGCGCGCGGGCCGAAGTCGTCGTCGCGCATGAGCTCGCGGAGGAGGCTGGTGAACACCATGGTGGTGGACACCTCGCGGCCGCCCGACCCGGCATCGAATGCCGCAAAGGGTTCCGGGGCGGGAAGGGTGAGTGGGCGGCGGGCGTTGGTGACCCGGCTGGGCACAGGCCCATCGAGCGCCCGGCGCCTATCCATCATGTAGGCGTGCTCGGGGGAGCCTTCGGACGGGCGGTAGTAGGGCGGGATGCCATCGGCGATGGCCGACTCAGGAATCTCGTCCTCGAGGTGAAGGCGAGCGCGTAGGTCGAGCATCTGCTCGGTGGTCATCTTCTTGATCTGGTGCGTGGAGTTCCGGGCTTCGAAGCCTTCGCCCAGGGTCCAACCCTTGATGGTCTTGGCCAGCACCACCGTGGGAGCACCCGTCGCAGTACTTGCCGCCTTGTACGCGGCGTACACCTTTGAGTAATCGTGGCCCCCGCGAGGCAGGTTACGGATGTCGTCGTCGGTGAGGTGCTCGACCATGGCCCGCAGGCGAGGATCGGGGCCAAAGAAATGCTCGCGGATATAGGCGCCCGACTCGACGGCGTACCGCTGGAATTCGCCGTCGACCGTGCTGTGCATCTTGTTGAGCAGGACTCCGTCGACATCGCGGGCGAGCAGCTCGTCCCACTTTGATCCCCAGATGACCTTGATGACGTTCCAGCCGGCGCCGCGGAACACGCCCTCGAGTTCCTGAATGATCTTGCCGTTGCCTCGGACGGGACCGTCGAGACGCTGCAGGTTGCAGTTGACGACCCAGACGAGGTTGTCGAGTCCGGACCGGCCGGCGAGCGAGATAGCGCCCAGGGTCTCGGGTTCATCGGATTCGCCGTCGCCGATAAAGCACCACACCTTTGAGCCCGACGTGTCGTCGATGTGCCGGTCGCTCATGTACTTGTTGAATCGTGCGTGGTAGATGGAGTTGATGGGTCCGAGACCCATCGAAACGGTGGGGAACTCCCAGAAATCGGGCATCAGGCGAGGGTGGGGATAGCTCGAGAGTCCGCCGCCGCCGATCTCGGTCCGGAAGCGGTCGAGGTTGTCCTCGGTCAGGCGCCCTTCAAGGAAGGCTCGGGCGTAGATCCCGGGCGCGGCGTGGCCCTGGAAGTACACGTGGTCGCCGGGGGTGCCATCGTCCTTGCCCCGGAAGAAGTGGTTGAAGCCGACCTCATAGAGCGAGGCTGAGGATGCGAAGGTCGAAAGGTGTCCGCCGAGGCCATCGGCCTTTTTGTTGGCGCGCACCACCATCGCGGCCGCGTTCCATCGGATAAACGCCCGGATCCGACGCTCGATGTGTTCGTCGCCCGGAAACCATGGCTGGTCCTCGGTGGGGATGGTGTTGACGTAGGGGGTGCGCACGCCTGGCGAAATGCCGACCTGTTGCTCCTGGGCCCGTTCGACCATGCGGGCCATGATGAATCGTGCCCGAACCTTTCCCTTTTCGCCAATGAGCGCATCGATTGAATCGAGCCATTCCTGGGTCTCTTCGGGGTCGATATCGGGTAGCTGGTGCATGAACTGATCGAGCATCCTCCGATTCTTCCAGACGCGGCTTGCTAAACGGGGAACGAGCGCTGTTTACCTCTCGGTAAGTTGCGAATCACCGTCGCTGCGTCGGCCCGGCGGGTGTGACAGAATCCGGCCGATGACCACTCTCGTCTACACCGATGGTGCCTGTTCGGGGAACCCCGGGCCGGGTGGCTGGGCCTGGATTGTTCCCGACGGTCCCTTCGGCGCTGGTCCGGCCGCCGACACCACCAACCAGCGAATGGAACTTCAGGCGGTGCTCGAGGCGCTTACCGAACTCTCGGGCGAGGTCGAGGTCGTTAGCGACTCGACCTATGTGGTCAATTGTTTCCGCGACGGCTGGTGGAAAGGCTGGCTGAAGCGAGGGTGGAAGAACAGCCAGAAGAAGCCGGTGGCCAACCGGGACCTCTGGGAACCACTGATCGCCCTCTACCGCGAGCGAGAGAGCGAACTCACCTTCACCTGGGTGAAGGGTCACAGCGAGAACCTCTGGAATGACTACGCCGACCGCCTGGCGGTGGAGGCAGCGCATCTCCAGCAGCCTCGTTCGGGCGACGAAACTCCCACCGAAATCGGGGAACCCGACAAGACCCGTGGCCCCTCCGCTGCGTCGGCGGCCGCTCCGAGTGCGGCGAAGAAGAGTCGGCTCGATGTACCCGACGGGCACCTGGTGGCGGTGCTCGGGCACCAGCCGCCCGAGATCGGCGGGTACGACGAGAACCCCCTTGCCGACCGGATCCGCACCCGCCTGGTGCAGATTCTCCGGGCCAAGGCCGAACTCGACCCGGACCTTACGGTGCTGAGCGGTTTGCGACTCGGTGCGGAACAGTTGGGCGCCGAGGCGGCACTGGCTGCCGGAGTGCCACTGGTTGCCGTGCTGCCGTATCCGAACCCCGACAGCAAGTGGCCGGCGTCGTCACGACAACGCTTCGACGAACTCACCACCAAAGCGCGCGAAGTGGTGCTGCTTCAGAAGAACGAGCCGGAGTCGACCCCGAAGGCCGGCGCGGCGCTAAAACGACGAGACGCCTGGCTGGCCAAAGCGGCCAGCGAGGCGTTGATCGTGTGGGATGGCAAGGACGGCCGGATCGGCGCGTCGGTGCGATCATTCGAATCGGCGCTGGGTGACGACGTTTGGATTGTCGACCCGGCCGAGGTCTAGTGGGTCAGACCTCGATGTCGACGAGGTTGCCGTAGAAGGCAACACGGTCGGCAACTGCCTCAGCACCCTCGAGTGGAGCGGGGTAAAACCATCCGACGTTGTCAGCGGTGACACCGTCGACGGTGAGCGTCATGTAGGACGCCTCGCCCTTCCACGGACAGCTGGTGTGGTGATCGTTGGGGGTGAAGAGCTCGCGACGAAGAGACTCGCGGGGAAAGTAGTGGTTGCCTTCGACCACGACGGTGTCGTCGCTTTGCGCTACCACGGTTCCGTTAAACGTTACTTTTGCCATCGAGGGTCTCCTTAGGACAGATGGGGCGTGGTTTCTCCGAAAGCGGAGGTCGCACGTGGTTGCTAGAACGATAGGTCGACGGCATCTATTCCCGTTGGACCCACGGATCTAGGAGTGCAAAGCCTCGTCGGCTGGGCCGTTCTGCTCGCCACCCGGATGCTCGATGGTCGACGAGTTACCCAGAAGCCGAACCCGGATGAGCTCGCGCACGAAGATCGGAAGCAAGAAGATGGGCTCGACGAGGTAGCGGTGCCAGAGTCGGTGAGGTTCGGTGCCCAGTCGGTAGAGCCACTCGAGGCCAAAGCGTCCCATCCAGCGAGGCGGCGTGGCGATGATGCCCGCGATGTAGTCGTTGCCGGCGCCAACAGTGACGATGGTTCGGGCGTCGAGCAGTGGCCGGTTGTCGGCGACCCACTGTTCCTGACGCGGCATGCCCATGCCCACAATCAGCACATCGGGACGGAAGTCGTTGATATCCTCAAGGACCTCGCTGTTCTCGCTTCCGTGGACATCGAAGTAGCCGTCGCGGCCTTTGAAGTCCAGGCCGGGGAACTGTTGCAGAAGGGCGTCGCTACTGATCTTGAAGGACTCTTCGGTGCCGCCGAGGTAGTAGACCTTCCAACCGAGTTTCGACGCCATTCCATAGAACCGCTCGTACCAGTCGAGATAGGTCGTGCGGTGTTCACGGCTGAAGTCGGCGCCGAGGAGGTCGCCATGCCAGACGAAAGGCATGCCATCGATGTAGGCGAGGTCGCAGACGTCGTAGGCGGCTCGCATCTCGGGTGAGCGAGCCTGGAGGTATGCGCCGTGCAGATTCTGCGTGAAAACCGTGAGGTCCTCCTGCTCGTCGATGCTGAACTCGACCGCGTTGAGAAGCTCGCCGATGGTGATCGCCGTGACATCGACACCGAACAAGCGGTGCCACTGCGCATCATCGTGCACACGCTCAGGTTTTCGGGGGCGATTCATTCAGAGGAGTTTTCGAGACGGGGGGGATAGTGGACAACGAAGGGAAATCTACGCGTCTATGACGGTCCGATGACAACTTTTTGTAGGGCGAAACACACCCTGCGAGGGCGAGGGTACGAAACATAACGAAATACATCAAGTGCGAAGTCGGTGAATCACCGGAAATGGGCCAAATAGCCCGCCTGGGGAATGGAGCGTCGAAACATCGGCCCTTTGGTCGATTGGAGAAGGAGAACATCGAACCGGCGTTGAGGCCCAATGGCGAACTCCCGACCACAAGTTTGTGTCCAGGCACGGATACTTCGGGCCCTGGGCGCCATGGCACTGCTCGCCGCGCTTCTCACCCCGGTGTTGTCTACGGGGGCACCCCCGGTCGCGGCTGCTGGCGAAACGTTGGCCGTATCCCTCGCCCTTTTCGACGGCACCGCCCCCTTCGACCCCACCGACGATCCAGGGCAGGACTCAAGCGACTCGAATGGTCTGGTTCGTACCAACGACAACGTGACCTATGCGGTCGAAATCAGCGTGAACGATGCATCGGCCAGCAATGTCACCTTCACCCTGGAGTTTCCCCAGGGCATGGAGGCCAACGCGGTGCCGCCCTACTGCGGTGCCGGATCGTCGTTGACGCCACCCACCCTTGCTCCACCACCGGTACCAGTTACGCCGACGTCGTGGACGACGCTGTCGACCCAGACCCTGGTTTGTAACGCTGGTCCCCGGACGGCGTTCTCCACCTTCACCTACCCGGTTGTGGCCACCGTCCGCCCGGAGGTTCCCAACGCGACGGTGCTGGCTCCGGCCGCCGCCGAGGTCGTCAGTGACGACGTTCCTGTAGCTGCGGTATCCAACGAAGTCGACGTGACCGTCTCGGCGCGGGCACAGTTCGATATCTCGAAGAACTCCAGTTCGGAAGTCGAGAACCGTGGCTACTTCTCATCGAGTGGTCTTCGGGCCTGTGCTGACGGCTCGGGTCGTACGTGTCAGCAGTACAACTACCCGGTGCTCATCGCGGCGCCCGGCGGCGCAAAGGGGTCCAGTCCACTTCTGTCGCCGGTCACGTTCACCGATGACCTGTCGATCGCCGCCATGTTCGGCGCCGGAGCGCTCACGGACCCGGACTACCTGGCTGCCGGGGCCGCGGCCGAGGCCAGGTACGGCGCAATTCTCGCTGGCTGTCGAAACTGGACCTGGCAATCGCCCAACTCCTTTCAGACGTCGGGAACCGAAGCAAACTCCGTGCGCGACTCGGGAACCACAACCTGCACCCAGCCCGGCGGGCCCGGCACCCCCGCCTTTGTCTCCATCGCCAACATGGACTCGTCGGGTTACACCACGCCGGTTGAGCCGGCGCGTCCCGCAGG
>CAZGVQ010000100.1:0-9559 GCA_964529355.1 uncultured Acidimicrobiales bacterium | reverse complement strand
CGGCCGTACATGGCCATCAGGAGGTCCGACGCCTCGGTCTTGGTGGGCAAACCGGTGGACGGGCCACCGCGCTGGATATCGATGACAACCAACGGCAGTTCGAGGCTGATGGCCAGGCCAAGCGTTTCGCCCTTTAGCGCCACGCCCGGTCCACTCGTGGTTGTGACACCGATGTGCCCGCCGTAGGAGGCACCGAGTGCGGCGCCAACCGCGGCGATTTCGTCCTCGGCCTGAAAGGTACGAACGTCGAAGTTCTTGTGCTTTGACAGCTCGTGGAGGATGTCGCTGGCCGGGGTAATCGGATACGAGCCCAGGAACATCGGGGTCTTGGCCTGGTGGGCAGCGGCGATGAGCCCCCAGGACAACGCGGTGTTGCCGTTGATGCTCGTGTAGGTGCCGGACTCAAGCGTGGCCGGACGCACCTGGTAGTGATGCTCGCTGAGTTCGGCGGTTTCGCCATACGCATGGCCAGCGTTGAAGGCGGCCTTGTTGGCAGCGATGACCGCGTCGCGACCGGCGAACTTCGCGTCGATCCAGTCGAGGGTCGGCTCGAGGGGTCGGGTGTACATCCAGGAGAGCAGACCGAGGGCGAAGAAGTTCTTCGAGCGCTCGGCGTCGCGGGGCTTCACCCCGAGATCCTTGGCCACCTCTTTGGTGAGGGTGGTCATCTGCACTTCGATGACGGTGAACGCATCGAGCGAGCCATCTTCGAGTGGGTTGTCGATGTAGCCGGCCTTGGCGAGGTTGCGCTCCTCGAAGGAGTCGGTGTTCACGATGATGGTGCCGCCCATCTCAAGTCGACCAAGGTCGCTCTTGAGCGCCGCAGGGTTCATGGCGACCAGCACGTTGGGCGCATCGCCCGGGGTGGTGATCTCGTGGTTCGAGATCTGCACCTGGAAGGCAGAGACACCGGCGAGTGTTCCCTGAGGGGCCCGGATCTCGGCTGGGAAGTCAGGAAGCGTTGCCAGGTCGTTGCCAAAGAGGGCACTGGCGCTGGTGAATCGATCGCCGGTCAACTGCATGCCGTCGCCGGAGTCTCCGGCGAATCGGACAATGACCTGGTCGATGTCTTGAGGTTGGCCTTGGGGGGCTCCGACTGGTTCAAGCGTGTCGGTCACGATGTGAGGGTCTCCGTTCATAAGTGCACAGGGTTGTCTGCACACCTTTCGGGATCGCCCGATGCGGTCCCGTATTTTGACGGTAGCGAGCAACTGAACGATCGCAACCGAACGAAACGGAACTTTAGTCCCGTTGCTCCCTCAAGTGTGGCTTTGAACGGACCCCTACTCAAAGCCACAGCGACCAAAATTCGAAAGCGGCCGAGCGGTCGGACCGATTGCAACCCGGTGACCACCCAGCAGCCACTGCCCAGCGGATAGGATCGTTGCCATGAACGATCAGCAGATGCAGAAGATCCAGAACGAAACCGGCTTTCTCGCCGCGCTCGACCAGAGCGGCGGCAGCACGCCCAAAGCGCTCGCGGCCTACGGCATCGAAGCCGATGCGTTTGATAGCGACGACGCGATGTTCGACCTCGTGCACGAGATGCGCACTCGCATCATGACCAGCCCGGCCTTCACCGGCGAACGGGTCATGGGTGCAATCCTGTTCGAGATGACCATGGATCGACAGGTGGAAGGCGCCGACTCCGCCGACTACCTCTGGAACACCAAAGGTGTGGTGCCGTTTCTCAAAGTCGACAAGGGCCTCGCTGACGAAGCCGACGGCGCCCAGGTCATGAACCCGATGCCGGCGCTCGACGACCTGTGCGCCCGCGCCGTCTCCAAGAACGTCTTTGGCACAAAGATGCGTTCGGTCATCAAGATGGCCAACGAGGCCGGCGTCAACGCAGTGGTCGACCAGCAGTTCGAAGTGGGCGCGCAGATTCTCGGCCACGGCCTGATGCCCATCATCGAACCCGAGATCGACATCAACTCACCACAGAAGGCCGAGGCCGAGGCACTCATGCGGGCGCGGATCCTTGAGCATGCCAACGGACTTGGCGACCAGAAGGTCATGTTGAAGCTCACCCTGCCTGAGGAAGCCAACTTCTATGCCGACCTGGTGAACCACGACAACATCCTCAAGGTTGTTGCGTTGTCCGGCGGATACGACCGCGACGAAGCCAACCGCCGCCTCAGCGAGAACAACGGCATTATTGCCAGCTTCTCTCGGGCGCTCTCACAAGGACTCAGCGCGCAGCAGACCGACGATGAGTTCAACACCATGCTCGACGGCACCATCGGCAGCATTTACGCCGCGTCATCCACCTGATCCCTTAGTCGCAGAGCAGATCGATGGTCGCCGCCGCGGCCTTCTTTGCCGCGGTCAAGCTGCGCCTGGTCGGCACCAGCGTAATTTTGGTCGCCAAGACTTCGGTGTTGCTCTGGGTCGAGCCGCCAAGAGCGCTGCCCTTTGGGGACCCGTGGTTCTGAAGGAGGAAGTCGCCAACACGCTACTGCGGCGCGCTGACAGACTCTCGGGCTAACTCGACCAGGTCTTGAGGAAGGGCTCCGACTCGGTCCGAAGGTCGATTTCTTGTTTGTCGCCTTCGCGCTGCAAACGACTCCGGATCGCAGCGTCCTGCGCCGCTTCCATGCTCACAACGTCGTTCAGGTTGATGTAGTCACCGGTCAGATCGAAAGCTCCAATGTCGTGCCCGGCACGAATCAGATCGTCGAGGAACGTCACAAAGTCGAGCGACGAGCGGCCATTCTCAAAAGCGGACTCAAGCTCCGCCATAACAGCAGGCCGTATGAGAAACGCAGCCATACCGAGAAGGTCGTTGGGTGTCGACACCGGATTTTCGACGAGTCGGACAATTCGATCGCCATTGCGCTCAACCGAGAAGTTCTTCTTGATGAGCGCCGGGTCGTCGACGGGCTTCACCGGCACGACGGCGCTATAGGACTGGTAGTCGAAGTCCGTAATCGACCCGAGGTTCGTGTCGAGGTAGAACTCGTCGGCCAGGATCACCATGCCGTGGCGACCGGCCATGTACGGCTTTGCCAGCAAGACCGACCACGCCCACCCTTTGTCCAGGTGCTGGTTTTCAACGTAGGTAAGTCTGATCTGGTGCGCCGCGCCATCGCCAAAGTGATCCCGGATCGTCTGACCCATGTATCCGAGAACGATCACGATCTCTTCGATGCCCATCTCGTCGCGCATGAGTTCGATGTGGCGTCCAATGTTGGGTGTTCCGTCGATGAGGAACATCCCCTTGTGGAGTTCGTAGGTGTAAGGGCGAGCCCGAATCCCACTTCCTGCTGCAGGGATGATGCCAATCAGTGAATCCGACATAACGAGGCTCCTAAAGGCTCAATCCGGAAGAGAAGGTCTTCACCAGCGAAGTAAAGTCATCAATGCCATCGAGCGATCCCCGTTCGGCCATGATGTGTTTGCTCAGCTTGAGGTTCGCGATCTCCAGCTTCGAGCGAATCTCCAGGTCCTCGATGTCGCGAACGTCGGCGACACCGGCGATGCCCAGCGTGCGACGAGCCATCGAACAGGCGCAGAAGCCCGCAGCTTCTTGCAAGAGTTCGTGCATGAAGCGGGACCGCAGCTCGGCGAATTCTTCGTCGGTGAGAAGCCCCTCGGTGAGCATCGTGCTCTCGGCACTGTCGACCCAAAGGTCAAGAAAACGGGCTTCGAAGGTATTCCAGATGACCGCCACCTGATCGATCAGCCATGTTTGGTACTCCTCGCCCCCTTCCCGGTGGAAATGCGAGGTGTAGCTGAGGAGAAAGTTGGAAATGATCTTGCCAATGTCGAAGCCGAACGGCCCGAAATAGGCGAACTCCATATCGATCACATAGCTCTCGGTCTGGTTGACCATGAGCGAACCCGTGTGAAGATCGGCATGAAGAAGAGCGTCGGTTTTCGCGACGAAGAGATCTTTGAAACGCAGCACATCGAGCTTGTAAGCGGTATCGGTGTGGATATTCGCCTTCGCCCAGGCATCGGTTTCCGGGTTCGAATAGTTCGACTCGTGTTCCATATAAGGAAACGTGAAAATGAACTCTTCAGTGAGCTTGCAAAGTTCGGAGTTGAGGGTGAACCCATCCATGAGTTCGCGGCGCGCTTCGCTCGTCATTGCCCACGCGCTCGTACGAAAGAGTGTCTCGGCCATGAAGATGCCGATGTGTTCGGCCACGCCGGGGTAGGTGACACCGTCGATCATGCCCAAGCGGAGAATGATGTGATCGTCGAGGCACTGCATGACGACGGTGCTCATCTCTTCGTCAGCGTGGTAGATCGTCGGGACGAGGTCCGGGACCACCTCGTTGTAGAGCGAAAGGGCCCGAATCTCATAGGTCATCCGGTCGCGGCTGAGCGGCCACGCTTCGCCGACCAAGCGAAAGTACGGTACCGCTTGCTTCACGATGACCGACTTCGTTGCATCCTTTGCGTTCGTGATGCGATACACGAAGTTGACGTTGCCGTCGCCAATCTCGACAATCTGAACATCGCTGGGGGAAACGACGGGCCCGATACCGAGCACTTCGATCACCGTTGGGAGGGTGCTTAAGTAGCCCGGCAACGACTCGCGATCAAGGATGAAGTAGCGCTCCTCGTTCATGAGCTCTTGACGACCCCAGCCTCCCGAAGCTCAGCGAGAATTGCGTCGTGGACCAGGCCGTTGGTAACGAGAAGGTCGGTTTTCTCAAGATTCCACGGGTTGCCATCGAAATCGCTTACCCGGCCGCCCGCCTCTTCGGCGCAAAGCACACCGGCCGCGACATCCCAGGGTGAGATCGACAAGGTAGTGAAGGCATCGACCCGGCCGGCGGCGACCAGGTAGCACTCGACCGCTGCGGACCCGATCTTGCGAAAGTCCTTATTCTGCTTGTGGAGCTGGTACTCGAGTTCGGCAAAGCGCAGGTTGTTCTTTTCCCCACCCGGACATCCAACCACATAGGTCTTTGCAAGCTCATCGGTGCTGGAAACGCTTACCGGCCGGCCGTTGATAGTGCAGCCCTGGCCTCGCCGAGCCACGACCATCTCCTCCAGGTACGGAGAGAAGATGACGCCGGTGATCGGCTTGTTCTCATACACCAGACAGATCGACACGGCGAAGAACGGGTTGTGGTTGAGGAAGTTGCTGCTTCCGTCGAGCGGGTCGACGACCCAGGTGTACTTGCTGCCGTTATCGACGAGTCCGGTCTCTTCGGTCAACAGGTTGTGGCCTGGGCATCGGTCGATCAAGTGATCGATGATGATCTGATCGGCCTCGTGGTCGTTCGACGACGTCACTTCCTTCGACAACGTCCGGTTTCCCACTGACAAGATGTCATCGCCGTAGACCGATGCCTGATGGCTTCTGAAGTTTCCGGCCAAGTGCTTGCCTGCGAGTGTTGCGGCTTCAACAGCGACGTCTGCGAAATAGCGCATGAGCTTCTCCTCGGGCGGCTGCTTTGCCGCCTCAACATGAGCCTAACCAGAAGATCGCCGGACCAGACGTATGCTTTTCGTCTGCGTTGGGGCTAAGGTGCCGCCCTCGATCGCCATCCGCACCGCGAACCCCGACTAGGAGAGCGCGTTGACCCGCTGTGGTACGTCGGCGAACTCGCCGGGTTGGCGCGAGATCCAGCCGAACAGGTCGCGGGCTCGTGCCGTGCGACCCGCACGCTCATAGAGATCAGCCAGGGCGTACGCCCGCGACAGGTGATGATCCTTGGCTCGCTTGGGCTGCTTCCAACCCTGCTCGAGCAGCGCGATCGCCGCTTTGAAGTCGCCGCGGTCGGCGTGGGCCCCTGCAGCGACGATGCGTCCCTCGGTAACCAAGCTGGCACTGGGCGACGCTTCTTTGAGCTCGTGCCAAAGCTCTTCGACATCGTCCCATCGCTCGACAGCCCGGTAGCAGTCTGCGAGTACCGGGTGCTGCTCGGTGGTGCCGGCCTGCTCGCGGAATGCCTCGAGCTCGCGGGCGGCCTCTTTCCATCTCGCGAGTCGATACAGAATCAGACCATGGAGCTCCCGAACTTCGGCGACGTCCGGGGCAGCCTCGACAATCGGCTTGATCGTGCGTCGAGCATCGGCGAACCGTTCGTCGGCAAACTGCAGCGAGGCCTTGCCCAGCTTGTCGAGCGCTTTCGCTCCGTTTGTCTTGCCCATTGCCCGGTTCAGTGCAGCGGCGGTGTCATCGAGCGCCAACGGCACCTTGGGCAGCTTCGAGCGTTCGTTGCGTCGCGCCTTCTTCGGGGCCTTCTTCGACCCTCGGTCGATGGCTTCCTTGGCTTCCTCGCGGATACGGGCATCGATGTCGTTCTTTTCCCGCTCGGGCTCCACATAACCCGACGGCTCCTGGCGACCTTCGATGTAGCTTGCGCCCTTGCGGGTCAGCGAGCCCCACTCGGCACGATCGGACTTCTTCGAAGAGACCCGGCGAGAGCTGTTCCCACGGTTGGACTGGCCACCGCGGCTGGACTGGCTGCCCCTACTCCCCTGCCCAGACCGGTTGCCACCCTTACTGCCCTTGCTGCCCTTACTGCCCTTTCCGCCCGTGGTGCCACGGCCGGCCGTGCCGCCTGCGCGACCCTTGCCGCCTCGGCCGCCGCCCTGCCCACGCGATCCTTGGTTGCCACGCGAACCCCCCGAGCCCTTTCCGCCGCTTCTGCCACCAGAGCGCGAACCTGAACCTCGAGAATCAGCCACGACACGCAGGGTACCGCCTCGCCCCGCGGCGCTGCGGCTCCGGCGCCACTTCTGTGACTAGGAACCACCCATCGGTGTCGCCAACTCGATCAGGATGCCGTTGGGGTCACGCACATAGGAAACCGTCTGCCCCCAGGGCTTCTGGACAGGTGCCACCAGTTCGCGGGCTCCCTGCCCGGTTGCCGCGGCAACCGCAGCTTCGACGTCGTTGGTCACCAGGGTGATCGACGCGCCCACCGGCGGTGCCCCAGCATCGAGCTCGGCAAACCCTCCGGCACCATCGAGGTTTTCGTGCGCCAGCTCGTTGACCACGAACGACAGGGTGGTCGAGCCCGTATCGAGCTCGCCGTAGTCGCCCTCGGGGGTCAGCATCCGGCGCGCCAATCCAAAGGCATTCGTGTAGAAGGTCAGCGTCGCCTCGACATCGCTGACGTAGTAGATGACATAGCCGAGCTGAACGTACATGTTGGTTGGCCTCCGGGTTCCAGGGAGCTTTTGCTCTCAGAGCGCACCATATCGTGCTGGTGCGACAGCGGTTTGTCGGATATTTTGAGAAACAAGAGAACTCTCTCGGCGTCCGCAACCAGAAAGGCAGCCGATGCAACGAATCGAGCGTCTCTACGCGGTAAATGAAGCAATCCGTCGCGCCACGCCAGCGCCGGTGAGCGCGGCATCATTGGCCCGGGAGTTCGAGGTCTCCCGCCGCACCATCGAACGCGACATCGCCGCCCTTCGGGCAGCCGGCATGCCGCTCTTCGCCGAATCCGGCCGGACGGGCGGGCATCGAACCCTCGAGGAAACCAATCAGGTAGTGCTCTCGTTGTCGGTATCGGAAGTGTCAGCGCTGGTGGTGGCACTCGCCGCGAGCGCACCTGATCAGCCCTTCGCCGACTCTGGACGCACAGCGGTAGCCAGACTGCTCGATACGCTACCGAGCCCGGTGCGAGTCGGAGTCGAGGAGCTCCGAAACCGCGTGCGTACCCAGGTGGATGACCGAGCTAGCGCGGAGGTCATCGACCGAAAGGTCTGCCGAGAAGTCGAGCGAGCGGTTCACGAACAACGGGTCATCAATCTGGCGTACGTCGACGCGCACGGTAACCACACCGAACGGGCAGTCGAACCAGTGGGGTTCCTCGGTGGTGAAACCGGCTGGGCGCTGATTGGATGGTGTCAGCTTCGCGATGCCGGCCGACTCTTTCTGCTCGACCGGATCCAGTCGGCGAACCTCACCACAACACCGTCACCGCCACGCAACGTCGACGAAGTCCTCGGCCATATCCCCTTTGAAGTCGCCGTCGCCTGAACTACTCGGCGTCGCATCGACGCGTTGTACGGTCCGGCCCTTTCCAAACCGTTACGGTGCGCTCCCCCGCCAAGCACTCGGCAAGAGCCAGCTCCATTTCGGTCACATCGGTCGGCGGCGGCGTCCCCGGGAACATCAGCCTCCATGGGTATCGGCCCGTATCGAAGACAACCAGCGACACGACGACTCCCTCCCTATCGAACCCACGGACCATTGGGAAACCACCGTCCCCGGCTCCGTTACTGAAGACAATCGTGTCGTCACCGGCGATGCCGTCCACGTCGAACCGTTCGATATCGAGCTCGTAGTCGGCCGGCACGAAGGAGTCGCCATTGTAATTCTTCGCACTGTTGATGGCGCTCTCGGTAATGATGCCCCCAACGCCTCCATCGGTGCCGTACCCGAACTCAACGTCTCCCCACGCCGCTACCTCTGTACCCGGCACCGAAACCTCAACGCCGAGGACACTCGACCACTCCTCACCATCGCGCTCGTAGAATTCTCTAAACACGAAGACATCGAGCCGTTCGCCGGCCAAAGTCACGGTTGAGGCCCCGTCCCGAAAGCCGAACGGGTTCACCTGGACCGCGTTTCCATCCATTACCGCCAGCACACCGTCAGGAGCGACAAAGGTGGTCAGCGGCTCACGGCGGACCGCTTCTGGTCCCCAAAGGATCGAGCCAGAGTCGTATGGCGTGCCGGTCGGATCAACAAGAATGTCCAACTCCTCGGCCGTATGCACCCGTTGCTCGGTGTAAATCGTGGTGGTCGTCGTCGGGGATAGTTGCACCGCACCCGAGCCGGTTCGAGATCGCGCCGCAACAAACAGCAGCGCCAGAAGCGCAGTGGTGATAGCCACCCAGCACAACGAAACCTTCGCGTTCTTGCTCACCTGGTGTTCTTCGACCAAACCGCCCCAAAACCTTTGGGCATCGATACCCAAAACGACGAAGAGCCCCGGAACCTTTCGGTTCGGGGGCCCTTCTTGAAGAAATCCGGCGGCGTCCTACTCTCCCAGGGACTGACGTCCCAAGTACCATCGGCGCTATCGCGCTTAACTTCCGTGTTCGGAATGGGAACGGGTGTGACCACGATGCTAAAGCCACCGAAACCAGTTGCCTGGTTAGGCGATTTTGTTTGATTCAGTTGTCAAGGTTCCCCAAGAGGGATGACCTTCTAAATACTCCATAGCGAACACGAACACCAATGATCTAGACGATCAAAAGTTGCAAATACTTACTTAGACAACCGAAGTTGTCATGCGAAATTGAGTGTAATCCAAGCCCTCGGCCGATTAGTACCGGTCAGCTAAACACATTGCTGTGCGTACACTTCCGGCCTATCAACGTGGTGTTCTACCACGGGCCTTACCCGGTTAACCCGGTGACTGAATTCATCTCAAGACAGGTTTCCCACTTAGATGCTTTCAGCGGTTATCCTTTCCGCAGGTGGCTAACCAGCCATGCCCCTGGCGGGACAACTGGCACACTAGAGCTGCGTCCAACCCGGTCCTCTCGTACTAGGGTCAGTTTCTTTCAATTCAGTTGCGGCTACAGAGGATAGGGACCGAACTGTCTCACGACGTTCTAAACCCAGCTCGCG
>CAZGVQ010000099.1:1608-9666 GCA_964529355.1 uncultured Acidimicrobiales bacterium | reverse complement strand
CAACAACAGTCGGTCGATCGTGCGCGACTACGGCCAGCGGCGGGGCTCCATCGTCACCGCCGACGGCACCGTCATCGCCCTGAGCGAAGAGCTCGACAGTGGCCAGTTTGCCCGCCAGCGGCTGTATCCCGAGGGCGATCTTTATGCCCACAGCACCGGCTACTTCTCGTTCAACTTCGGTGCCGAAGGGTTGGAGGAGAGCTACAACGATGAACTTGCCGGCCAGACCGTCGGCCAGGAGTTCGGCGATCTCAGCAGCCTGTTCGTCGACACCGACACCACCGGAAACCTCATCCTCAGCCTCGAACACGACCTCCAGGTCGCGGCCCGCGAAGCCCTGGGCGACCAAAACGGAACCGTGGTCGCGCTCGAGCCCGAAACCGGCAACGTGCTTTCCATGTGGAGCTGGCCGAGTTATGACCCCAACCTGATCAGCGCGGTCGATCAGGAGGTGTCTCGGTCGGCGTGGATCTGGCACAACGCGCTCAACCCGAGCCCGCTCATTCCCAAGGCCTACCGCGAAACGTACTTCCCGGGTTCCACGTTCAAGATCGTCACCGCTTCGGCGGCGCTGGCCAGCGGCACCGTCACCGGCAACGACCCGGTGTACCCGGTGGTGCCCGAATATGTGCCGCCGCTCACCACATCCGGCATCGGCAACTTTGGCGGAAGCAGCTGTGGCGGCGATCTGTTCAACCTCATCCGCGTGTCATGCAACAGCGGCTTTTCGCAGATGGCGGTCGAAGAAGTCGGCCCTGATCTTCTTGTCGAAACCGCCGAAGGCTTTGGCTTCAACGAGCGGCTCCCCATCGACCTGCCCAACCCGGCTGCGTCGGTGTTCGCGACCGACTACGGACCGTTCAACCGCACCGGCACGACCGCCGACGGTCGCGAGTTCGACGTCTTCGACAGCACGCCGGTGTTTGCTCAGGCCGCCATCGGCCAGTTCGAAACGAGAGCCACACCCGTGCAGATGGCCATGGTGGCCGCCGCGGTTGGTAACAACGGCCGCCTGATGGAACCCAAGCTGGTAACCGAGATCCTCGATGTCGACGGCGACAACATCACCACCAACGACGACGAACTCATCGGCGTGGCGATCGACCCCGCATCTGCGCAGACCCTTCGCCAGGCCATGGTCGGTGTGGTCGCCGATGGCACGGCCCGGGGTCTTCAGACCGAAGGTTGGGAGGTCGGCGCCAAGACCGGCACCGCCCAACTCGGCGCATCGGTCGAAGCCACCCACGCCTGGATCATCGTCTTCGCCGGCCAGCCCGGTCAGCCCGCCGACATCGCCATCGCAGTCATCGTCGAAGCCGACGCCGAACTCGGTCAAAGAACCGGCGGCTCAACCGCAGGCCCCATAGCCAAAGCAGTCCTCGACGCCTACATCGCAAGTTAACCAAAGGTGCCAGGCACCATTGGTCATTCGGGTGTCAGACACATCTTCGTTTTTGTGTCAGACACATCTTCGTTTTTTGTGGTGGCTTTGGGGTTACTAGCTTGCTCGTATGACTGACGATATGACTGCACCGCAACTCTTTGACATGACCGGCCATGTTGCGGTGGTCACCGGAGCCGGGCGCGGCATTGGCGAGGGCATCGCTGTTGCTTTTGCTGAGGCTGGTGCATCGATTGTGGTTGCGGCCCGTCGCACCAACGAGATCGAACAGGTGGCCGCCAACATCCGCGACGCTGGCGGCAAGGCCATCGCGGTGACCACCGACGTCACCGACGATGATGCGGTCGAGGCACTCGCCCAAGCGGCGGTCGATGAGTTCGGCAGCATTACCGACTGGGTCAACAACGCCGGTGGTTCGCCCATGCGGATGCCCCTGAAGGAGCTGCCACGCGAGGAGTGGGATCGCACCATTGCACTCAACCTGACCTCGATCTACGTAGGTTGTCTCACTGCCGCTCGGCATATGACCAGCGGTTCGATTATCAACATCACGTCGGGCGCCGGATCCGGCCCGGTGCCCGGCAGCGCGCACTATGGCGCCGCCAAGGCCGGAACCAACTCGCTCACGTGGACCCTTTCTGCCGAGTTCGCACCCGATATTCGAGTCAACGCTGTCGCACCGGGTGCCATCCCGACCGAGGTCATGCTCACCGCCGTCGGCAAGGACGAATCTCAACTCGACGAGCTGCTCGATGAGTGGAACATCCCACTTGGCCGCCTGGGAACCCCACAGGACATCGGCGCAGCCTGCCTGTATCTGGCCAGCGACGCAGCCAGCTGGGTAAGCGGTGAGATCCTCCGCGTAGGCGGCGGCGCAAAGCCCCGGTAGACCCTGACCAGAAATCCAAGACCGGTGCAGGTTTTGGCGGGTGACCACTAGGTAGACTGCGGGGTCATGTCCGAGCAAGGTCCCACCGTCTTTAACGGTAGGTACGAACTTCATCGTCAGTTGGCGCGTGGCGGCACCGCAGACGTCTTTCTCGCACGCGATCAGTTGCTCGACCGGCCAGTGGCCGTCAAGGTGCTCTTCTCCTCGTTTGCCAGCGACGAAAAGTTCGTCGAACGCTTCCGACAAGAGGCGCAGTCGGCGGCCAACCTGAGTCACCCCAACATCGTCGCCATCTACGACTGGGGCGAAGAACGCGGCACGTATTTCATCGTCATGGAGTACGTCGAAGGCCGAAGTCTGGCCGAGATTCTCAACACCGAAGGCCCTCTGCATCCCGACCGGGCCGCCGAGGTGGCCAGCGACGTCGCCGATGCGCTCGGGTTCGCCCATCGCAACGGCCTTGTGCACAACGATGTGAAGCCGGGCAACATTCTCATTTCGCCCAGTGGCCAGGTGAAGGTCACCGACTTCGGAATCACCACGGTCATCGCCAAGGCCAAAGCCGAGCAGACCAAAGACGGCAAGCAGATGGTGTTCGGCACGCCGAGCTACCTCTCGCCCGAACAGGCTCAGGGCAAGCCGGTCGACCCCAAGAGCGACCTGTACTCGCTGGGTGTGGTGCTCTACGAAATGCTCGCGGGCACGCCACCCTTCACCGGTTCATCGCCGGGCGAGATCGCGGCGGCGCATGTTCGCGAACGGCCAAAGCCGCCCAGCGAGCATGGCATCAAGGTTGCCCGATCGCTCGAAGCCATCAACCTGAAGTTGCTGGCCAAGAATCCGAGCAACCGGTATCCGGCGGCCGACAATCTTCGATCCGATCTTCGGCGCTACCGCGAAGGTCAACACGACCTGCGCACAAAGAAGGCCGCCGAGGCCAACAACCCCGCCCCGATCGCTCCGGCCGCAATCGCACCGGTACCGGTGCCCCAAACCACACCCGAGCCGGCGCCAATCGCCGCTACCCAGGCTATCGCTCCCACCGCTCCGGCACCGCAGCCTGTGGCTCAACCACAGGCGCAACCACAAGAGGTGGTGTACCAGGAGCACTACCCGCCGTCGTACCGAGACGACGAGTGGAAACGCAACATCATCTTCTTCGTGGTGCTCGTTGGACTCATCGCGCTGTTGTTCTTTCTGGTCAGCGAGTTCTGGAGCACCCTTGGCTTCGGCGACGACGACACGCCTACCGGCGATCTCACCGCCGAGCCAATCGAGGTTCCCCAGGTTGTGGGGCTCGACCGGGCGGCCGCCCGAAGCCTGCTCGAGGAGCTCGGCTTCGAGGTCGATGCGCTCAACGAACCCAACGCCGATGTTCAAACCGGGGTGGTGTTCGATCAGAACCCCGACAACGGTGAACTCGCAGCACCCGGTAGCAAGGTCGAGTTCACGTTCAGCCAGCCCAGCGAAGAGGTAGCCGTTGACTCGGTGGTCAGCCTGCTCGAGTCCGACGCGATACAACGACTGGAAGATCAGGGTTTCCGGGTAGAAATCCAGACCGAGGCGTCTGACCTCGACCGGGGTGTGGTCATACGTCAGACACCCGGGGCTGGCACCGCGCTCCGCACCGGCGAGACGGTGATCATCACCGTCAGCGAGGGTGCCGGCAGCAAACTCATCCCCGATGTGCAGGGCATGTCGCTTGCCGCCGCGCGCGACATCCTCGTCGAGGCCGGCTTTAGTGTCGATGAACGATCTGAATCGAGTCCCTCCGTGCCGGTGGGCAACGTGGTCACCACCGACCCCGCCCCCAACACCGAACTCGACGTGGGCGAGACCGTGACCATCCTGGTTTCCAGTGGTGTCGCGCTCGTACCGGTGCCGTCGGTTATCGGTTTCTCGGCCGATCAGGCCAGGGCGATTCTCATCGACGCCGGTTTCCAGGTGGTTGCCGCCCAGCAGCCGGTGGCGCCCGGTGATGCCAATGCCGAGAAGGTCATCAGCCAGGATCCGATTCCCAACAGTGAAGTTGCAGCTGGCACCAGCATCACCATCACGGTCGGGGTAGTCGACCCCAACCTGGCACCGCCAACAACCTTGCCGCCCGGTGGCACCCAGCCGCCTCCAACATCGCAGCCGCCAGCCACCACGCAGCCGCCTACGACAACGCCGCCCACCACGCAGCCACCTGCCACGACGCAGCCACCGTCGACGTCACCGCCAACCACCGGGCCATAACGCGGCCCTGCCGGGACGACGCGCCTAACCGGCGCGGTCGAGGAAGTTCTTCAGCAGCTGATGGCCGGCCACGGTGAGGATGGATTCGGGGTGGAACTGCACGCCCTCGACATCGAACTCCTTGTGGCGCACACCCATCACGGTGCCGTCTGATGTCTCGGCGGTGATTTCGAGTTCGTCGGGCACGGTGGACCGATCGACGATGAGCGAGTGGTACCGGGTGGCCTCAAGCGGCGACGGAAGGCCGGCAAACACCCCGCCACCCTCGTGGTCGATGAACGAGGTTTTGCCGTGCATCACCTCGGGTGCCCGGACGACATCGCCGCCGTAGATCTGTCCGATGCACTGGTGACCAAGACAAACACCCAGGACTGGCTTTTTGCCTGCGAAATGGGTGATGACATCGATGCTGATACCCGAGTCGTCTGGGGTGCCGGGGCCTGGGCTGATCAGGACGGCGTCGGGGTCGAGTGCAATGATCTCGTCGAGCGTGAGGTCGTCGTTGCGGTGCACGATGGGGTTGGCCCCAAGCTCGCCGAGGTACTGCACCAGGTTGTAGACGAACGAGTCGTAGTTATCGATGACGAGTACGTTGGTCATCAGTGCAGCCGAGCAGCGTCAGCGATATTGCGTGGCGGTGATGATGCCGCCAAGGATGAGACCCAGGCCGCCAAGGAGATACCAGTTGCTTGCTTCTCCGTCGACAAAGGGCAGCAGGCCGATGTAGTTGAGGATGATGATGATCATTCCCAGCGCCAGCAGGCCGAACATGAGTACGGGCACCCACACCGGGCTCGGTGGCTTTCCGGCGGACAACGACGTCGTGGTGACCACGGCATCGCGGGGTTGCTCGGGACGTGTGCCCTTTGGGGTCACCCGACCGCCCTGCACCTTGCGTTTCTGCGGCTTAGCCATGGTGACGATTCTAGCTGGCTTTCTGCGTTACCCGGCTACGCAGGCCGCGGGCTCGGACTCCGAGCTGCGCTCTCCGCCTTCCAACGTGCGGAGCCGCCCGTGGAGCTAGTCCTCGATTGGTGCCATGAGCACCATGTCCTCGAGGCAGTGCCTGGGCGGCTCGGGGATCTGGTCGTTGGCCATGGTCATCCGCACCTCGGTGCCACAGATGTCGCACCGGTAGGTGATCTTGACCTTTCGGAGCTCGCCCGGTTCGGGCGGCGGAGCAACCGGTCGGGCAAACCCACCAAGGATCCGAAAGCCGGTTCGGATTATGAAGTACCCGGCGGCGACCGCAACAAACGAGCGAATGGCCAGACCGGCGCTGAACTCATTGCCTTGGATGAACACCTGGACCGCGACAACAACCACCAACGCAGCAGCAGCGACGAGCTTGGGCTTGTCCATAGTTTCAATTCTACGACCTAGCGGCGGGTTAGTCGGCTTCCGAAGGACTTCCCGTCGCCGGTGCTCGACAGCAGGGCGATTTCGTTGGTGGCTGATCCGTGCATGACGTCGTGGAGACCCATGAGCGACGCTGCGCCGTCGACCCGGCCCCGCGCCACCGCGCCGCCCTGCGGGTTGATGCGTTCGAGCGCAATATCGAGCCGCTGCGCCAGTGCAAGGGTGTGAGCTGCTGAGGGTTCGTCGGCCACGACGGTTGGCGAGTCGGTGTCGGCAATCAGCTGCTTGGCGATCGATGCGAGCGGTTCGAGGGGATCGGTGGGCAGACCTATGGCCGACATCGTTGGGCCGAGTTCGTGGCTGCCGGTTGATGCACTGACCAGCATCGCCACTACCCCGTCTGCGCTTTGGGCAAGCGAGAGTGCGGTCACCACGCCCCCGTCATCGAACATCGGCTCGAAGTCGGCGGGGTTCTCGGCATTGCGTCGAAGCGGTTCGTCGACCACGAACTCTGGTCCGCGGTAGGGGGTGCTCCGGTCGGGGTCGTCGATACGCGACTCGGTGGAGGCGGCGGTACTTGGCCACTGCGCCGCGGCCCCGAACGATGTCGTGACCTGGCGGTCGACGTGCGGGCGATCAAAACCCAGAGTGTCGGCGACCTGGCCGTCGGGGAGGTGGCCCCCGCGTTCGGCCAGCGACCGTAGGGTCGAAGGAGTGAGGGGTTTTCCGTAATCGCGTCGAAGCAACGGTGCGCCGGGAGGCACGACGCTGGCCATCGCTGCGCTCACGACAATGACGTTTGCGGCCGCCTGGCACGACACCAGTTCGGCCGCGTGGGCCAGCGCCTGGTGGCCGGCGGCGCGGCCACCGCCCACTTCGATTCCGTCGAGCTCGCCAGCCCAGTGGCCTGATATGGCCAAGCTCCGCAATGGTGCCGACAATGCGCCCACCGGCGTCGGGTTGCCCAGCACCACCCGGTCGATGGCATCGAGCTCCACTCCGCTGGCGGCTGCTTGGTCGCGCAATGCGTCGAGCACGTGAGCGATGAGTTCCACCGGATGCCATCCCGAAAGTGCCCCGTGAGCGCTGCCGATCGGCGACCGCGCAGAGATTCCGACGAGCGCCGGGCGGTGGGTGGGACTGGGTGGCACGCCGAGATAGTAGACGCCGAGACAGGAGACGCCCGGATAGTAGAGAACTCCGATTCTCACGAAAAGTGATGTTTCGGACGCAGAAAGCAACCGACCGTTACTGCCAGGTAACAGATCCGGTACTTCTTTGTGACAATCGTCAGCAAAGGCGAGTCTTTAGGTGAACTTTCGGCTTTACTGGATGCTGCAAGTCATGGCTTTCTCGAGCGACGCGCCGAGCGAGCTGGCAAGTTCCCCCACACTGCGCGTCGGAATAGAGAATCCACACCGTGGCGATGTACAAAGACATCACCCGCCTGTTCAGTGGCGGGTCTGCACTTGAGAGCCTCAGCGGCTTCCTGGGTGAAGACCAAGACACCACCGGAAACGCTGTTGCTGCAGCCGTTCCGGCACTGATGGGCGGCCTTTCCAAGCGCTCCTCCTCCCCGGAGGGCGCATCCGCACTTTTCTCGATGATCCAAGGCAATGACGGATCGACGCTTGACAACATCGGGGGCTTTCTGAGCTCCGATGATGGCGGCGCAGGCGAAGGCCTTGTCGGCAGCATCTTCGGAAGCCGCCGCAACGAGGCAACTCAGGCTGTCGCCGACCGCAGTGGTCTGGGCGTCGGCGGCGTAGCCAAGCTTCTGCCAGCCCTTGCGCCAATGGTGATGGGATTCCTTGGTCGGAAGCAGTCCAACGAAGGCCTCGATCAGGCAAGCATGATGAGCCAACTCACCGGCGAAGGCGACGCCCTTCGCGATGGTGGTTTCGGCGGACTTCTCGGGTCGCTCGATGGTGGCGATGACAATGCCGACAACGCTGGCTTCACCAGCGGACTCGGCAAGATCGCCGGTCTGGCCGGAATTGGTGGCGTCGCCGCGGTTGCCGCAGGAAAGATGGGCAAGCCCGACGTCAACATCCCGAAGGTCGACACCCCCAACGTGAGTGCGCCGAACGTGAACACTCCCGACGTCGACATGCCCAAGGTCGCTAAGCCCGAGGTGAACGCCCCGCAGGTGGCCAAGCCTGAGGTAAAC
>CAZGVQ010000099.1:0-1508 GCA_964529355.1 uncultured Acidimicrobiales bacterium | reverse complement strand
CCGCAGGTGGCCAAGCCTGAGGTAAACACTCCGCAGGTGGCCAAGCCCGACGTCAACATGCCCGAGGCCGAACGCCCTGCGGGCTGGGTCGAACGCGAAGCCGCCCCCCGGGCTGCAGTTGGTTCGGTCGGCACCGCCGGAAAAGCCGGCGTAGGCGCAGTTGGTGCCGGTGCGGCCGGTGTTGCCGGAGGCGCAGCCCTCGGTGGCGAGAAGAAGCGTGGCCTGTGGTGGCTCTGGCCACTTCTGGGCCTCATCGCTCTGGCCATACTGATCCCTCTTCTGCTCACCCAGTGCGGTGGCGACGACGATGAGGTCGACACCACTCCGGTTGCCGACGAGGTCGAGGAAGAGGTCGAAGAGGTTGAAGAAGAGCCCGAACCCGAGCCGGTCGAGGAAGAGCCGGAACCCGAGCCAGAGCCCGAACCCGCTTCGCGCTTTGCTCCCGGCCGTATCCTCGATACCGCTGATGGCGCCGGGAACTTCACCGCACTGCTCGGTGCAGTTGAAGGTGCAGGCCTGGTCGATGCGCTCGACGGTGACGGACCCTTCACGGTGTTCGCTCCGACCGACGAGGCAATGGCTGCGGTCCCTGACGAGATCGCCAGCGATCCTGACCTGCTCGATCAGGTGCTCAGGTACCACGTCGTCGAAGGTGCCGTTACCTCCGATCAGCTTGCCGCTGGTCCGGTGACCACCCTCGAAGGACAGGATCTCACCATTGGTCTCGACGGTGGCGTAACCGCCAACGACGCCAACGTGATCACCGCCGACATCACCGCTGACAATGGCGTCATCCACGTCATCGACAGTGTGCTGATTCCGCCGTCGCTGCAGCAGCCCACCGGCACGCTCAACGACATCCTTGACCTTGACCCCATCAACTTCGAGGTGAACAGTGCGGCCATCACGGCCGACAGCACGGCGATCCTCGATCAGGCCGTCGAGTTCCTTACCGAGAATCAGGTTGATGTTTCCATCGGGGGTCACACCGACTCCGATGGCTCCGAGGAGAACAACCTTGAGCTCAGCCAGGCTCGGGCCGAATCGGTCATGGCCTATCTCATCGAGAATGGCATCGACGCTGATCGCCTCACGGCGACCGGCTTCGGCGAAGGCGACCCGATCGCCAGCAACGACACGCCCGAAGGTCGGGCCGAGAACCGTCGTATCGAGTTCACGATCGTCTAGCTTTCGTTTGACGAACGCCTAGTTCGAACCGGGCAGATCCAGCGTTGGATCTGCCCGGTTCTGCGTTTTGGGGACGTCTCATCCTCACGAATGAGGCCGCGAATCGCCCGTGTAGCCGATGCGCCATGAGTTCGCGGTTTCTTACCGTGAAGCCATGAACCTCAAAAAGACCATCTTCACCCTGTTGTGTCTGGCACTGATCGCTGCAGGATGTTCCAGCGGTAGCGATGTCGAGGCTTCGGATTCCGTCGCGGCCCCGACCCCTACCGACGCTCCTCCCACGACGCCAACGGTGGCCCCCGCCCCGTCCACCGTTGGCG
>CAZGVQ010000098.1:0-9668 GCA_964529355.1 uncultured Acidimicrobiales bacterium | reverse complement strand
TTGAGCCCGCATGCGTCGTGTTCGTGGCGCGGATCGTAAAGGCCTTGTGCCGGCGGAAGGTCGGGGTTGGTTGCGTGGGTTTGCCGGGCGGCGATGCCCGACGCCGGTGATTCGGCGGACATTGGATCTCCTCGGAAGTTGAGAACCGGTTCCGAATCTCCATTGATTCGATGTGGTTTCGATGGTCGCTGCAACGTCATTGTTGCGTCGGCGCCGCTGCAGGCTTCCCGCACCGGCCACCGGGACTCGATCCAGACATCGTGAGCAATGGCTGGTGATCGCTATCCTGTGGCGAAACCACAATGGTACCAGTGCCCCGGAATCTAGCCGGTAACGGACCGCGACAAATATCGTACCGGATGGCACCGAGGTGATGCCGGGAATTTCCAGCATTCGTGAGTCATGAACCAAATGTTGGTTTTTTACGGCTTTTGGATACCCTGAGCAAATGCAGGAAAAAAGCCGCATTTTGGTTCGCTCCGGTTCCTCGTTCGCCGATGCTCTCAGCACGGCGCGCCGAACCAGCGACATCACCCAGGCTCAGATGGCCGAACGCCTCCAATGCAGCCGTGACACCATCACCAACCTCGAGTCCGGACGGTCACGACAACTCGACCGTTTGGCTCGCTTCGCCCGTTTCTGCGGGTACGACATCATCCTCGTTCCCCGCAATACGCCTGATGAGAGCCCCTCCGGCACGTGAATCCCCAAACTGCAGAGCGACTGGCCATCTGGCTCGACGGCACCCATGTCGCCGACCTTCTTCGTGACCCACGGGCGTCTCACAAGCCCTACGGATTGCAATACACCGACGAAACCCTCGAACGCCTCGACACCGGCGCGCTCTGTCTCTCGGCCAGCCTGCCGGTCACCCGACGACTTCTGGTCAGCAAGCCCAAGGGCGGCACCAACCGAACCGGCCCGGTCGACCACTGGGTCGCTGCGCTGCTGCCCGAAGGTGAAGCCCTGGCCATCATGGAGAACAACGCCGGTCTCGCGCGCGGCGACACCTTTGGCTTTCTGCGCCGCTTTGGTCACGACTGCGCCGGCGCCGTGGCCTTCCTGCCTCCAGGTGATCGCCCCGACACCACGTCGATGCCCGCACCCGAACCGGTGGACCTGGCCGATGCCATCAGCCAACTTCCCTACTACCCCATCGCCGGCTACGAGCACGACGACGGGCTTTCGCTCGGTGGCTTCCAGGCCAAACTTCTCCTCACCGAAGCACCCGACGGAGACACCACACGGTGGATCCGACCTCGGCTCAATGCCCCCTCCACCCATATCGCCAAGCCCGATCCCATCGAAGGCACCACCGTGGGCCTCGTCATCTCCGAGGCGATCGCCATGCATGTTCTTCGTGCGGCGGGCATCGATACCGCCGTCACCGACCTCATCGACGTCGACGGTCGACCGGTCCTTCTGGCCACCCGGTTCGACCGCGCCCGCGATGCTGCGTCGCCGGGCACACCGATCACCCGGCTTCATCAGGAGAGCCTGTGCCAGGCGGTCGGCGTCGCGCCCACCGAACGGTTCCAACGCTATGGCGGCCCCACCTACGCCCAACTCGCCGAGCTGTTGCTCAGCCACGGACTCGACCCCGATGCCGAGCAGCGGGCACTGCTGGCCCAGATCACGGCAACAGTGGCGCTCGGCAACACCGACGCCCACGGCGTCAACTACGGCCTACTCCTCCGCGACGGAAACGCCCGACTCACCCCGGCCTATGACGTCGCCAACACCACGGCGTTTCTGCCGCGTCGCTCCGAGGGGCACCGCATCGCCATCTTCCCCGACGACAAGGACCGACTGCTCTACGTGGGCCGACGGTCTCTCATCGCCGAGGCCACGCGGTGGGGGCTGCCGCGCAAAGATGCCGCTTCGGTGGTCGAAACCAC
Source organism: uncultured Acidimicrobiales bacterium (assembly GCA_964529355.1). Lineage (GTDB taxonomy): Bacteria > Actinomycetota > Acidimicrobiia > Acidimicrobiales > SHLQ01 > CALLQB01. Next base: position 7,770 of record CAZGVQ010000098.1, on the reverse strand, counting down.
CATCGCAAAACTCATCGAAGCACTTCCCCAAGCTGTCGAAGCCCACTCGGGTTGGCTCGACTCCTCGGACCAGCAGCGGCGCGACAACGCCCAGCGAGCGGTCGAGCACATGACCAACCACGCCCAGCGCCTCGCAAGCACCAGCGAAGACCCACCAAAACCGTAATCACCGCACCGCATCAACCGACTGGCAGACTGCATCATGGACTCAGACGCCCCCGACCACCCGGACCTCCCCGACACCGCCGCGCCCGACCTCGACGTTGCGCGCGACCTCTGTACGTTCATCGATGCCTCACCCACCCCGTTTCACGTGGTCCAGACGGTCACCGGCGTCCTCACCGATGCCGGCTTCACCGCCCACCACGAAGCCGACGCATGGCCGGGTCCCGGACGTTGGTTCATCGAGCGCGGCGGCGCAGTCGTGGCATGGGTCGACAGCGGCCTCGACCCAACCGCACCGTTCACCATCGTCGGAGCGCATACCGACAGTCCCAACCTACGACTCAAGCCCAAGCCTGATATGGGCAAGGCAAACATGCGTCAGCTGGGCGTGGAGGTCTATGGCGGGGTCCTGCGCAACTCCTGGCTCGACCGCGACCTGGGGCTCGCTGGTCGGGTAACCGTGCGGGACGGCGACGACCTCGCCGAGCAGCTGGTATTCATCGACGAACCCATCGCCCGACTCCCCCAGCTGGCGATCCATCTCGACCGAGGGGTGAACGACGGGCTCAAGCTCAACGCGCAAACCAACATGGCGCCGGTCTGGGGAGTTGGCGGATCCGACGACGGCGACTTCGTCGAGTACCTGGCCGAACAACTCGGCGCAGGCGTCACGACCGATCAGATCGTTTCCTGGGACCTCATGTTCCACGACACCGCACCGAGTCGACTTACCGGACGCGAGTCCGAGTTCGTGTCCGCGCCGCGCCTCGATAACCAGCTCTCGTGTTTCGTCGCCAGCCATGCACTGGCCCAAACCGCCGACGCCGACCGCTCATCGATCTCCATCGTGGCGCTCTTCGATCACGAAGAGGTCGGTTCGACCTCATCGAGCGGTGCGGCTTCTCCCCTGCTGGGCAGCATCATCGAACGCAGTGTTGCCGGTCGCGGCGGATCGCCCGACGATGTCCACCGGGCGATGGCCGCTTCGATTCTGATCTCCAGCGACAATGCACACGCCACCCACCCCAATTACGTCGATCGGCACGAGCCCGACCACCACATCGCGCTCAACGCCGGCCCGGTCATCAAAATCAACGCCAACGAGCGGTACGCAACCGATGCCCCAACCGCCGCGCTGTTCCAGCGGGCCTGCGAGGCCGAGTCGGTGCCGTTCCAGAAATTCGTCAACCGCACCGATCTCGGCTGCGGCTCCACCATCGGCCCTATCACTGCCGCCGAACTTGGTATCCCGGCCGTCGATGTCGGCGCTCCGCAACTGGCAATGCACTCGGCCCGCGAGTTCTGTGGCTCCCACGACCCCGGCTACCTCAAAGCCGCAGTCACCAACGTCCTGCTCCGGTAGCCCCGCCTACTACACGTACTCGCGGGGCCGGACCTTTCGCCAGAACCGATGCGGGGCTACGAGCATCAACAACACCGGGAAGATCTCGAGTCGCCCGATGAGCATCAGGAGCATGAGCACCAGTCGGGCGGGTCGAGCGAATCCGTCGGTGAACGAAGCGGTTGGTCCGGCCTGGTTCAGCGCAGGACCCATGTTGCCCATCGCGCCGACCACCCCGCCCACCGCAGTCACGAGGTCGGTGCCCAGCGCGGTGATAACGACGATCCCGATCGCAATGATGGTTGCGTACAAGGCCATGAAGCCCACGATCTTCTCGACCAGCGGATCCGGCATACGGCTGCCGTTCACTTTGATCGGCAGGACGAGATTGCGGTGCCGAATCCGTTGAAGCACCCGGTGGACGTAGCGCCACAGCACCTGGAGCCTGACGACTTTCACGCCACCCGCTGTCGAACCACTGGATCCGCCGACCACGAACAGTGCGAGAAGGATGATCTGTGGCGCAGGGATCCACTGCACGTAGTCACCCGCGCTTCCGGGTCCCGTGGCGTTACTGAAGCCGGTCGACGTCCCGAGAGCGATCGTGTTGAAAATTCCGGCCCGTGCCGACTCGCCCAACGACAAGCCGCCGTCGAGCCAAAGCAGCGTCACAATGCCAGCTGCAGCCGCGGAGAGAGCGAGGAGGTAGATCCGCGTCTCGCCGTCGCGCACGTGAGCGCGAAAGTCCTTGTGCACGAACCGGTAGTGCAACGCAAAACTCATGCCGGCGATGACCATGCCGACGCATGCCACGCCCTCGACCCAGACGCTGTCGAAGCTGCCGATCGAGGAGTCGCGCGGGCTGAACCCACCAGTGGCAGCGGTTGCGATGCCGTGAGAAACGGCGTCGAAGGGACCCATACCCACCACCAGAAACGCAGCTGTAAGAATCGCAGTGAAGCCGAGGTACAGGAACCAGAGCCGCTTGGCCATGTCCTGAAGCCGAGGGACCATATGGTCCGATGATGGGCCCGGCGCCTCAGCTCCGATCAGACCCAGCCCGCCTCGTCCCAGCGATGGCAGCACCGAAACTGCGAGCAGCACAATCCCCATGCCGCCAGCCCAGTTTGTGAGCTGCCGATACAAGAGGAGGCCGTGGCCCTGATTTTCGATGGTGTCGTTGTCTCCGAAGAACACGGTTGATCCGGTGGCGGAGAACCCCGATACCGACTCGAACAACGCATCGTCCCAGTACCGGAACGTGCCGGCGAAGATGTAGGGCAGCGCGCCGAACAGGCACACGATCACATAGGTCCAGCCAACAACAGCGAACGAACCGGCAGTGTCGAGCTTTTCGAGCTTGGTGGCTCGCATGAGGACGTAGCCGGTTCCCCCGAAGATGCCGGTCGCTGCCGCCAACGCCCAACCATCGGGGTCGCCGTAGGCAAACTCGACCACCGTCGAGATGGCCAGGCCCACAGCCACCCACATCAGCGCAAGTCCGGTGATGTGCAGCAGAGGAGAATCAAAGCGGCCGCCCCGACTCGAGGTGGTGAGGGTCGGGCGGGGGTTCCAACCGGGCTTCACCGCTCGCCAGGTCGCGCGACCGGCCGAACCGAGTTTCGCCACAGGTATCGAGTCGAGACCTACCACTCGCGAACTCCCCCTCCCGGCGACCGCCGGTCGAGGGAGTGGCGAATCCACCGCACCTTCGCGTAGACCGGCTCGATGAGATCGCCGAGCGCCACCAGCGCGGGGTAGACGCCCAGTCGTCCAGCGATCATCAGGCCGGCCAGCACGAACCGTGCCGATGAGGTCAAGCCCAGGACACCATCGACCTCGGCTCCGCCAGTAGGTGCGTCGACACCGAAGACCGGGCCGACGTTCGACAACGCACTCACCGCGGCCACGAACGAAAGATGCAGCTGGCCTCCGAATGCTGCGACACCGGCTGCGCCGACCAGCACGAGGAATCCGTACAAGGTTGTGGTCGCCACCATGTTGGCCACCACGTACTCGTCGACCTTCTTCTTGTTGGCCTTCACGTGCAACACCGACGCAGGGTGAACCTGTTGGTACAGCACTCGCCGCAGGTAGAGCAGGAGGAGGCGGATCCGACTGATGTGGAGTCCGCCGCCGGTCGATCCCGACATTGCCCCAACCACCATCAACATGAACAACATCGCGTCGAGGGTCGCTGGCCAGGTGCCGGCGTCGACCACCTCGTAACCCGTGGTCGATGAGTAGGACACCACGGTGAAGATCGACCGGCGAACATCATCGGCGTCGCCGCCATTCACGACCGCAGCGATCGTGCTGAACAGCACCAGAATTCCCACATAGGAACGCAACTGCACCGAACGAAAAGCTCGTCCGACCGAACCCGACAACGCCCACCACCAGATCGCGATCGACGAGCCGGCCACCGCCATACCCCCGATGGCTACCCATTGCATTGCTGCCGATTCGTACAACTTGAACGAACCGGCGCGATTGGTGAAACCACCGGTCGACACGGTGGTCAGTGAAAGCACAAAAGAGTCGAATCCACTGGCCCCCACGGCCAGGTAGGCAACAAACATCACGAGCGAGAAGGCCACGTAGATTCGGCCAACCCGTCGCACGACATCGGAGAACTTTGTACCGAGAGTCCCGCTGGGACCTGGCCGGCCCTTTCCCGCGCGAAGCCGATACGCGCCGCCGTAGAGCGGCAACAATCCGAAGCCGACCAACAAGACGCCCAGGCCGCCGGCCCACTGCGAAATCGCCCGCCAAGCCAAAAGCGTCGTGCTGGCCTGCGACGGGTCCCGGAGCGCTGTCATACCGGTTGTCGTAAGTCCCGAGGCCGACTCGAAGAGCGACGAGGCCACCCGCAGTTCGCCGCTCACCAGGTAGGCGATTGCCGATACGCCGATCATCAGACACCACACCGATGTGGCGATGGACATCGCATCGCGCGAACTCAACTGCCGAGGCATCTTGTAATACCGCGACCAAATCAGACCCGCAGTTGCGCTCACCGATCCGACCACGAGGAACGCAACCCCATCGTGAAGTCCCCTCCCAGCTGAGTCGGCGATGCCGATCAGACCGGCAATCGAGATCATGACTCCGATGCTGAGCAGCGTGACGGCGAGCGGAAAGGCAATGGTCGACCGCTTTCGGACAAAGCGGTTCGGATCGAGCGCCGATCTTGTCAGAGTCTCCCGGGGGGATTGCTCGATCACCCGAACAAGTGGGATGCATCGTCGACAGCTTCGGGCATCGCGATCGCCACCAGGTGATCGCGTTCTCGAAGGGTCGTTCGACCACGAGCGATTTGGGCGTTGCCGTCACGAAACACCGCACCGATAAGCACGTCGTGGTCGAGGTGAAGGTCTTTCACCCGCTTGCCGTCGGCTGCGCTCCCGGCCTTCACCTCGAACTCAACGACTTCGGCATCTCCCTCGAGGAAGGTCTTGATCTCGGCCACATCGCTCAGTTCGCGCAACACGCCGTTGGCGGCTGCGGTTCGGGGCGATGTCGCGGCATCGATTCCGACCTCGTGCAGCAGTGGCAATAACTCGAGTCGGTGGGCCAGCGAAATGGTCTCCTGGGCGCCCTCGGACTTCGCGAAGAGGCAGGCAAGGATATTCGACTCGTCTTCGCCGGTCATTGCGATCACCACATCGAAGTCGCCGACGTTGGCGTCACGCAGCAGTTCGCTGTCGGTGATGTCGCCGTTCAGCACAATTGCATTGTGGAGCAGCTCAGCAAGCTCGTCGCAGCGGTCGGCATCGCGTTCGACCAGCACCACCTCGGCGCCGCGCTCATCGAGGAGCCGGGCCAGTATCAGCGCAGTACGGCCGCCGCCGAGCAACATGATACGCCGGGGAAGTTCACGGGCCAGGCCGAGCAGGGTAGCCAACTGGCGGCGAGCGTCACGGCGGGCAACCACCCGCAATCCGTCGTCGGCTTCCAGCACCGCCTCGCCCCGCGGAATCACCGTCTTTCCATCGCGGGTGATGGCACCCACCATGAACTGCCAGTCAGGTTCAAACATCTCGCCGACCTCGGACAGTTGCATACCCACCAGCGGGGCCCCCTCGGCGAGTCGCGCGCCAAGCACCACCACCTCACCTCCACACATCTGCACGACCTCACTGGCACCCGGGTACTCGAGCAGGCTGATGAGTTCGCGCGCGGTTGCGTCGTCGGGGTCGATAACGCGGTCGACGCCGAGGGCATCGCGCACCGCAGCACCGTCTTTGCCGCGCAGTTCCTCGGACTCGACCCGGATGATCGTCTTTTCCACGCCGGCCTGTTTCGCCAGCTTCGATGCGACCAGATTCACTTCATCGTTGGTGGTCACCGCCACCACCATGTCGGCCTTCTCCAGACCTGCGGCTTTCAGCACCGACGGATGTGTCCCGCTGCCGGCTACCACCTGCAGCGCCGTCTCGCTTTCGATCTTGCGGCGAGCCTGCGCGCTCCGCTCAACCACGACTACATCGTGGCCGTCACGGGCGACTCGCTGGGCCACGTGGGTTCCAACCTCACCGGCGCCAATCACAATGATGTGCATTGGTCCTATTGTTGCCCGTCGCCGGGACTGAATGGAGTATCGGCGACCGATTTCTCAACCCGTTGACCCGCCTCGGTGACGACGAGATCGAGTGCGACGTCCCACGGGTGACGTTCGATGCTCGGCACTTCCTGAAAACCGTGCGCCACGCCCACCAGCAGCGGCGGGCCACCGGCGCGTTGACGGAAGGCGAAGTGGCGGTCGTAGTAGCCGGCGCCCATTCCAATACGAGCACCGGTGGCGTCGAACGCGACCAGCGGAACCAGCACGACATCGAGTTCGGCTGGCTCGATGCTGGGCGCCGATGCTGGAGGCTCCGCGATCCCGTAGCGATTCGCGATCGACGGGTACTCGGGGCTCGAAAGCCGGAACTCCATGGAGGAGTCGGGGCCGATGACCGGCAGATACGGCACAGCCGCGAGAAGCGCAAGCGCCGGTGCCGGGTCGACTTCGCCGCCCAATGCGGCGTAGGCACCCACGGTACGGGCACCGGTGACTGCGGCGAGTGCAACAAGGTGTCGGGCCACGGCGCCCGAATGTTGTTCGACGGTTGCGGCGCTCAGATCTTTGCGCTGCGAAAGCATCGCTTGACGGATGTCCGAGGCTGCGGGAACGGCTGGACCATCACCCCGCGGCGTTGACGAGTCAGACATGATTTCGTTCCTAGGGGTCGGTGACCGAAACGATACTTGCCGCTGAGGGACAACCGGCGGCTTCGCGGCGGCGAAGAGAGTTCCCTCTGTGTTTGTGCCGCAAGGCCACCAATATTACCGTTGATCCGTTACCGACTGGCGGGTGCGGCACCCCGGCCGCAATACCTGTCGGCCCTTCGAAGGAGATTTTTTTCTTGAGTTCAATTCCATACCTTGCGCTGGTCTCAGCGCTCGCGGCCCTCGGCGTGGCGGGCTTCTTTTTCTCCAACGTAAAGGCCGCTTCACCCGGCAACGAACGCATGGTCTTTCTGATGACCGAGATCCAGAAAGGCGCCAAGGCCTTCCTGAAAGCCGAATACACCTGGGTGTCGGTGTTTGTGGTCGCCATGATGATCCTGCTGGCCATCGTCATCACTCCCGTTGCCGCCATCACCTACCTCGTCGGCGCCGTGCTGTCAGCGCTCGCCGGGTACGTCGGTATGACCGTGGCCACCATGGCCAACGCCCGCACCACCGAAGCGGCCAAGGATGGGCCCGGGAAGGCCCTCCCCATCGCCTTCCGTGGCGGAGCCGTTATGGGCTTCTCGGTCGCTGGTCTCGCGCTGTTCGGCCTCATGGCCGTCTACCTGGTGTTCGTCGAGTTCACCGAGCACAGCCAAGCCTTCGAAGTCGTCACCGCTTATGGTCTCGGCGCATCGTCAATCGCGCTGTTCTCACGCGTTGGCGGCGGCATCTACACCAAGGCAGCCGATGTTGGCGCCGACCTGGTGGGCAAAGTCGAAGCCGGAATCCCCGAAGACGACCCCCGCAACCCCGCCACCATCGCCGACAACGTCGGCGACAACGTGGGCGATGTCGCTGGCATGGGCGCCGACCTCTTCGAGAGCTACGCCGGTTCCATCATTGCGCCCATCTCGCTGGTGGCATTTGCCGTTGGCCTGACCGCCGATGACATCGGCGACGACGCGCTGTCTCTGCTGATGTTCCCGATGGCCATCGCCTTCGTCGGCATGATCGCCTCCATCATCGGCTCATTCCTCGTGAAG
>CAZGVQ010000097.1:0-9706 GCA_964529355.1 uncultured Acidimicrobiales bacterium | reverse complement strand
TTCCCCGCCAGCCTTGGGCACCAGCCCAGGGGGTCGTATCGGCATCAACCCATGGGGTCATGCCTGCTTGGCGACGGTGCCCGTTTCGACGAACCCGAGATCTTCAGAGATGTCGACGGCCACATGGGCGACCCGGTTGGCTACCCAGGCGGCGGTGCCTTCGCCGGTCTTGCCGGCAACGGGATAGCGGTACGAGGGTCCGTAGGTATAGAGCGCCGCCACAGGGTTACCCAGCTCATTGAGAATGGGGGCCGCGACGCTCGACAGACCGTCGACGAACTCACCGTGGGTCCAGAAGGTTTTGCCGTTGCGAAGCAGCTCGAGCCGCTTGCGAACCACCGACGGAACCAGAATCGTTCTCTCGGTGCATTTCTTCAATGGCTTGCTGAGGTAGTCGTCGACGTCCTGGTCGCTCCAGAAGGCCATGGTGACCAAGCCCGAACAGCCGGCGTGAATCGGCACCTCGGTTCCGGTCCAGTCCTCAGCGCGCACGGGCTTGGGGCCGTCGACCTGATCGACCGTGGTTGTGCTGGCGCCGGACGGAATCGACAACGCGACGGCCTCACCCAACTCTTCGGCCAAACGCGACATGTGGCGGCGGGCGATAGCCCGCACGTCGGAGCCAGCAGCCGGGCCGGCGATGGACACGATCGATGGGCCGATGCGGTACACCCCTCGGGCGTCGCGGCACACGGCGCCGTGCTGTTCGAGCGTGCCAAGCAGCCGCGAGGTGGTGCTGGTGGGCAGCTGCACCCGACCGGAAACATCGACCAGGCCACCCGGCTTCTCGCCGACGGCATCGAGAATGGAAAGCGCTCGTTCGACGCTCTTGACTCCAGGCATTACTAAGGGGCCCTCCGAAGTGATAGCTGCTAACACCATTGTTACCAACGTCACAAGCTTTCCAGCGAACGGAATCGAACGCTAGCTGTTCCCGTCTAGTGGGAACGGCCGGACCGTCGAAAAGCGCTACTTCTCGGCTGCCTTCTTGGCTGCTTTCAGTGCTGCTTTCAGTGCTGCTCGACGGTCACGCAGTGCGGCAAGTGCTTCTGCGCTGTCGAGGTCGGCAACCGATCGGGGCAGATCATCGGCGTAATCGCCAGCCACGTCCTCCCAACCCTTGGGATGTTTGGCGAACCGCTTAGCCAAGAGCGCCACGAAGATCTTCACCTTCTCGTCGCCGTACCCGGGAAGCGCCAGTAGTCGATCTCGAAGTGCGTCGGCCGATCGAATCCCCCGCCAGATCGCCGCCGCGTCGCCGTCGTAGTGATCGACGACGTACTGGCATAGCGCCTGAATGCGGCCGCCCATCGACTTCGGAAATCGATGCAACGCAGGCTTGGTGGCCACGATGGCCAGAAACGCATCGGGGTCCATGTCGGCGATGACCTGGGCATCGAGATCGACGGTATCCAGGCGTTCGGCCAGGCGAAAGGGGCCGAGAAAGGCCAGTTCGATGGCGATCTGCTGGTCGAGCAGCATGCCGATGAGCAGCGCAAGCGGATCGCGATTGAGGAGGGCATCGGCGTCGTCGTTTCCGGTAACCCACAAGGTGCCGTTCTTCATGGGCGGACCCTACCGGGCCGCGATTTCCGCCGTAGTAGCGGCCCGACGATTGCTATTCTGGGCATATGTCGCGGGAACCAACACACAACCACGGCGAGCACGGCGAGCACAGCCACGGAAGCCACATGGTGCACGAGCACCGGGGGGTGCAGGGCGGTCAGGCACGCGCCGCGGTGTTCGGCGTCAGCGATGGCCTGGTCTCGAACGTCGCGTTGATCCTGGGCGTCGCCGCCGCCGGGTCCGATCCCGACACGGTGGTTCTGGCCGGACTCAGCGGCCTGCTCGCTGGCGCCGCTTCGATGGCCGCGGGCGAATACGTGTCGGTCAAGGCGCAGGCCGAGTTGGTGGAACGAGAGATCGAGATCGAACGAACCTCCATCGCGCAGGACCCCGAAATGGAGACCCGCGAGCTCGCAGCCATCTATCGCAAGCGCGGACTCGAGTCGAGCGAAGCTGACGCTCTCGCGTCGGCGGTCATGTCGGACCCCGAGGTCGCGCTCGATGTGCACGCACGCGAAGAGCTGGGCGTCGACCCCGACGAAACCGGCGATCCGACGGGCGCGGCAATCGCTTCGTTTATCGCCTTCGTGATCGGCGCACTGATTCCGCTCATCCCGTGGTTCTTCCTCGAAGGTGCGGCGGCCACCATCGTCTCGGTTACCGCCGGCATCATCGCGTCGGCTGTGGTGGGGGTCATCCTCTCCACCTTCACCAAGCGGTCCCCCATGAAAACCGCCGCCCGGCAGGTGGGCTTCGCTGCTGGCGCCTGCATTCTCACCTTCATCATCGGCTCAATCTTCGGCGCGACCCTCTAGCCGAAGAGCTCGGTGGCCAGATCAAGGCCCCGCTCGACCAAGCGCACGTTTTCGCCCCGACGCCTCAGCATCGTAAGACGAACCACCGCGGCTGCGTCGCTGACCTTCACGTAGCGAAGCTCTGCCGGCTGGAAACTCCTGACCCCTGCTGGCACGACAGCCACGCCTTCACCCGCAGCCACCAGACCGAGGATCGAGGTGTACTCGGTGGCTTCGATGATGGGCCGGTAGCCCACGCCAACGCCGGCAAACATCCCCACCAGTTCAGCGTGCAGTGTGGGCGATACGGCCTGGTCGAAGCCGATGAAACTCTCGCCCTCGAGTCGGCTGAGCCGGACCGATGACGCCTCGGCTAATCGGTGGCTCGACGGCACAGCCACAAAGAGCTTCTCGCGAAGAATCGGCGTTGCCTCGACATCGGCACCGTCGCCCATTGTGCGGCCGATGCCCAGGTCGATATCTCCTCCGATCAACGCGTCGCACTGTTGATCCGACGAGAGGCTGCGGAGCTCGAAGTCGGCCTCGGGCCATCGTTGGCGGTACTCGCGCAGAAAGCGAGGCATTACTTCATAAGCCGACGAGTCGACGAACCCCAGCCGAAGCGTGCCGCGATCGCCGGCGCGGAAATCATCGAGGAACCGCTCGACCGAATCTGCGGTGGCCAGGAGCCGACGCGCCTGCCCCAACAGCGCATTGCCGGCCTCGGTGAGGTTCACCGACCGCGTGTTTCGCTCGAACAGCTCAAGGTCGAGTTCCTTCTCGAGCTTTCGAATCTGTTGGCTCAAGGGTGGTTGGGCCATGTGGAGTTTCTTGGCCGCCCGTCCGAAGTGCAGCTGATCAGCCACCGCCACAAAGTAGCGAAGTCGACGGATGTTCATCCGATCTTCCTAGCAGCATTCCTCTTGGATTGATATCGATTCAATATCAATCCGCTCGACGCTGATACTTCACCACCTTTGCCGAGCGCTCTAGTGTTGCCGGTATGACCACTTTCCGACAGCTTGCGTCGTCGGCCTCCCTCAGTTCGGTCAGAGATACCGGCGCCAAAGCGCTCGGCTCGCTGAAGAACGTCAAGGCCGACCCGTCAAAGCCCCCTCGCTACTCGGCGGCCGGACTTCTCGTGAAGGGTGCGAAGTCCGAGGGCTGGCCCCGCGTCTGGCGCGAGGTTGACCTTAAGAAGTCCTACGACGTGGTCATCATTGGCGGCGGCGTGCATGGTCTGGCCACCGCCTACTACCTGGCCACCAACCACGGCATCACCAACGTGGCTGTGCTCGACAAGGCGTATCTCGGCAGCGGCGGCTCCGGTCGAAACACCGCCATCGTCCGGTCGAACTACCTCACACCCGAAGGTGTCGCGTTCTACGACCGATCGCTCACGCTCTACAACTCGATGTCGAGCGACCTCAACCTCAACGTGATGTTCAGCGAGCGGGGTCACATGACCCTGGCCCACACCGACAGCGCGCTGCGCACCATGCGGTGGCGTGCCGAGGTCAACAAGCTTCAGAACATCGACAGCTCGGTCATCGACCCGCAGCAGGTGAAGGAGCTGGCGCCCAGCCTCGACGTTTCGCCCAACACCCGCTACCCCATCCAGGGTGCGCTGTATCACCCGCCGGGCGGCACGATCCGCCACGACGCCGTGGTGTGGGGTTACGCCCGCGGCGCCGACCATCGCGGCGTCGAGATGCACCAGCAGACCGAGGTGCTCGACATCATGGTCGAGGGCGGCGACAGGCCTGACGGCAAAGGTCGAGGCGGCAAGGTCACCGGAGTTCGCACCAACCGCGGCGATATCTCTGCCCCCATCGTGGTCAACTGCACCGCCGGGTGGGCCACCCTCATCTCCGATATGGCCGGTGTGAAGCTGCCCATCAACACCCATCCGTTGCAGGCGGCCGTCACCGAACCGGTCAAGGTCTTCCTCCCCACAGTTGTGGTCTCCGGGTCGCTCCACGTGTACGTGAGCCAGACCGACCGCGGCGAGTTGGTGTTCGGCGCATCGGTCGATCCGTTCGCCACGTACTCGATGAAAGGGTCGCTCGAGTTCACCGAAGAACTTGCCGGCCACGTGCTCGAGCTCATGCCCAACATCGGCCGCATGCGCCTGCTCCGCCAGTGGGCCGGACTCTGCGACATGACCCCCGACTACTCCCCCGTCATGGGCTTCACCCCGGTCGAGGGTTTCCTGTGCGATGTGGGTTGGGGCACCTACGGCTTCAAAGCGGGCCCGGTGTCGGGCGAGCAGATGGCCGAATGCATCGCCACCCAGGCCGTACCCAAACTCATCGCCCCCTTCGAACTCGCCCGCTTTGAACGAGGCGACCTCGTCGGCGAAAAAGGCGCAGCTGCCGTCGGGCACTAGCTCTCTGCGTTCCCTGGCCACGCAGGCCAACTCGTCTCGGGCTCCGGGCTGGCGCCCTCCGCCCTACAGCTCAACTGGACTCCCAAACTTGTTTCCCTCGAAGAACCTCCCGAAAGATGTTGCCTCATGATGCTTGTCCCCTGCCCGAACTGCGGGCCTCGAAACTCGTCGGATCTTCGCTACGTCGGCGAGTCGCACACCCGACCCAACCCCAACGAGGTAACGCCCGCCGAATGGCGCGCCTACCTCTACTGGGAGGACAACCCCGCAGGCGCGTTGCGCGAGACATGGTACTGCCGAGCCGGATGCCGCCAGTACTTCACGCTCACTCGAAACACCGCCACCAACGAGTTCGAGAACCACCCACTGCCCGGAAGCAAGATCGGCGCCGTCGACCCCAGCTTCCACTACGTGTCGGAGTCAAAGACCCCCGGAGCAGCATCGTGAACACCCCCACAAAAACCCCCGACAGCTGGAGGGCGGAGAGCGCCAGCTCGCAGCCCGAGACCACTGGGCTGCGTGCCCAGGGAACGCAGAGACGATGAGGCGTCTTCCAGTTCAGCCCGGTGAGGTTCTCGATCGCACCACGTCGTTCAACTTCACGTGGAACGATGAGCAGCTTGTCGCCTTTGAGGGCGACACGATCGCGTCGGCCATCATGGCCAACGGAAACCGCATCTTTGCCCGGAGCATGAAGTACCACCGGCCACGCGGGCTCCTCACCGCCGACTACTGGGACCCCAACTCCTTTGTGCAGGTTGGCGATGACCCCAACGTTCGTTCGGCCCACCGTTTGGTCGAGAGCGGCATGGCTGTCTCGGCCCAGAATGTCTGGCCGTCGCTCGACTACGACATCAAGGCAGCCAACGGCGTTGTGGGCCGGTTCCTCACCGCCGGCTTCTACTACAAGACCTTCATGAAGCCCGCGAACCTGTGGCCGGCCTACGAGAAGGTGCTTGCGCAGTTCGCCCCAGGCGGCAAGGTCGATCTCGATTCGCCCGCCGGCTATCACGATAAGCGCTACACCCACCCCGACGTCCTGGTTGCTGGCGGAGGCCCGGCCGGCATGTCGGCCGCACTGGCTGCGGCCGCCGAGGGGGCCAGGGTTCTCCTGGTCGAGCACGAACACCGGCTCGGCGGCTCACTCGTTTGGGGCTCGGCTGTCGATCGCTCGGTGGCAAGCAACCTGGTCGAGGCAGTAGAAGCGCACGACAACATCGAAGTACTCACCAACTCGACGGTCACCGGCCGCTACGAGGACAACTGGTGCGCCATCGCCCAACGCAGCCACCCCATCGCGGTCGAACGGCTCATCAAAGCCCGAGCCAAGGTTCTGGTGGTTGCCCCGGGCCTCATCGAACGACCGTATGTTTTCGAAGGCAACGACAAGCCTGGCGTGATGCTCTCGGGCGCCGTCCGACGCCTGGTGAACATGTATGCGGTGAAGCCGGGGCAACGGGCCGTGGTGTTCACCGCCAACCCTGAAGGCGACCGGGCAGCCGAAGACCTTGAACGAGTCGGCATCGACGTGGCCCGTGTGGTCGACGCCCGCTCGGGCGGAACCATCGTCGCCGCCAAGGGCGGAGCAAAGTCGGTGGAAGAGGTCGTGCTCGGCGATGGCTCGACCGTGGAGGCTGACCTCCTCGTCACCGCCGTCGGCTGGACCGCCCCGACATCGTTGCTCAATCTGGCAGGCGACCGCCCAACCTATGACCCCAGTGCGGCTCGATTCTTCTCCAGCCAACTGCCCGACAACATCCTGGTAACCGGCGGCCTTGCGGGCGACGGCACTACCGAGGAACTGATCGCCCACGGACTCAGCACGGGTCAACTCGCTGCCGGGCGGGCGGCCGTGGTCGGGGCGACCCTTCAGCGGCTCACCACTCGAGCTGCCGACCTTGCCGTCGACGTCGCACCGGACGCTGAACTTCCCTCCGACACCCGCGAGCCGCTCGGCCGGGATGCCCATCCCGAGCTCTACCGGTCAACCACTCATGGCCTGGTCGACTACAGCGAGGACGTCGGCTCGAAGGACCTTTTCGCGGCCGCCAAAGAGGGCTACGACTCGGTCGAACTCATCAAACGATTCACCACGGCCACCATGGGCCCATCGCAGGGCAAGCTCGAAACGGTGAACACCGTGGCCGTGCTGGCCGAAGCCCGGGGCGAAACCATCGCCGAGGTTGGAACCACCGTGTGGCGGCCGCCATATGCGCCGGTCACGCTGGGGGCACTCGGCGGGCGAATCTTCGAACCGGTCCGGGTCTCATCGATTCAGCCCTGGCATGAAGCCAACCGCGCGAAGCCGATTCTGGCCGGGCAGTGGATACGGCCCGAGCACTACGGCAACCCCGAAGCCGAGGTGCGCAACGTCCGCAACGGTGTCGGCATCATCGACGTCACGCCGCTCGGCAAGCTCGATCTGCGGGGCGCCGACGTTCCCAAACTCCTCAGCATGCTCTACACCAACAAGTGGATGAAGCTGCCCGTGGGCGGCGTTCGCTATGGCGTCATGTGTGCCGAAGACGGCGTGGTGATGGACGACGGCGTCACCGGCCGGATCGACGACAACCACTACATCATGACCACCACCAGCTCAGGCGCTGGTGGTGTTTGGGAGTGGGCCGAGAACTGGCTGCAGACCGAGCACCCCGAGTGGGAGGTGCACATCACCCCCGTCACCACGGCGTTCACCAGCATCAATGTGGCGGGTCCGAGGTCGCGCGAGCTGGTGTCGCGACTCACCAACATCGATCTCGACCCCGAGAGCTTTGAGTACATGCAGCTTCGCACCGGCACGATCGCCGGGGTCGACAACTGCTTCATGTGGCGCATCGGCTTTACCGGCGAGCTGTCCTTTGAGCTTCATGTGCCTTCGGGCTACGGCCTGCACGTTTGGGAGACCCTCATGGCCGAAGGCGCTGACCTGGGCGTGAAACCGTTCGGGCTCGAGGCCCAGCGAATCATGCGCCTCGAGAAGGGTCACTTCATCGTGGGCCAGGACACCGACGGCCTCACCAAAATGCCAAGCGTCGGTATGAACGGACTCATCAAACTCGACAAAGACGACTTTGCCGGAAAGGTCGAGCTGGCCGACTCGATCGACCGAACCGATCTCCCCAAAGTGGTGGCGATCCAGACCACCGACCCAACCATCGTGCCGCTCGAAGCCAGCCAGATCGTGCGCGCCGGCACCAACGAAATCATCGGCCGCATCACCTCATCGCGGATGTCGCCAACCCTCAGCAGATCGATCTGTCTGGGCCAGGTTCTCCCCGAGGCAGCCGAACCGGGCAGCGAGCTCACCGTGGTGATGACCACCGGCGAGCGCATCACCGCCCGTGTCATGGAGCACCACGCCCATTTCGACCCCGAAGGAGAACGCCTCCATGCCTGAATTCGCAAGCCCAATCGTTACGACCTACCCCGAGGCCCCAACCAACATCACGGGCGACCTCACGCTCACCGACGTTTCGGCCACCACCAAGGCGGTCATTCGAGCACCCCGCGGCAGCGACGCGGCCGCCGACCTTGGCGTTACCTTCGGCTCGAGTCGCGTCGTCAACGGCACGCTCGTGGTTGGAATCCGCCCGACCGAATGGCTGGTCCTCGGGCCGGCCGATGCGGTGTGGGCATTCAGCGATGCGGTCGCCAGCGCCGGCCACGTGAACAAGATCGACCTCACCCACGGGCGGGCCCTGTTTCGCATCACCGGTCCCACCAGCACAAGCGTTCTCGAGAAGATCTGCAGCCTGGACTGGGCCGACAACATGATGCCCGACGGTGCGGCAACCTCGGCCTCGGTTGCCAAGGTCACGTGCGACATCGTACGGAACGACGTCGAGGGCGTTGCCTCCTACTTCCTCGCCAGCGACCGCTCCTCAGCCCAGTACCTCTTCGATGCAATCATCGACGCCGGCCAAGAATTCAACCTCGCAGTAGCCCCAAGTTAACCAAAGGTGCCTGGCACCTTTGGTTAACTTTTTGGGGACGCTCTTTCTCGGAGCTTCTTCAGTAGTTCCGGGACGTGAGGGTTTGGGGCGGTGTGGTTTGGCATATAGGCATGGATCACTCCGGCGTCAGCAACAGTGAACCCGGGAATGCGCACCAAAGTGCCTGCCTCGAGGCGCGGCGTGGCTGATCGCTCCCATCCGAGCGCGATGCCGCCGCCCTGCTCGGCGACATCGAGCGACACCTGGTACGAGCTGAACACCAAACCCCGGTCGAGAGGCTCTTCGATAGCTTCGGCGCCAAGCACGGTCTGCCAGGTCGGCCATGTGGGGTCGTCGTAGTCGACGTGCAGAAGTGGAAGCTCGGTGAGTTGCTCGGCCGAGATGCGACTCGGGAGCCCCTCGGCAAGCGCTAGTGAGCAAACAGGAAACACCGCCTCGTTGCCAACGAACTCCACCGCGTACTGACTCAGCGCGCTAGGTCCGTACTGCACCGCGATATCGAATCGCTCGTGGGTGGCCTCGATCGGCTCGCATGACGAAAGTAGCCGAACGCTCAGGCCGGGGTTCTGGCGCTGCATCTCGCCGACGGCCGGAGCCACCACCACCGACGCCAAGGAGGGGTCGGACAAGATCGTCAGCGAGCTCTCTCCCGATGCCCGGACGCGCAATCGATCGGCGGTGGAGGAGAGTTCGGCCAACGACAGACGCACCGACGCGGCCAACAGCTCAGCCTCGGCGGTCGGGGTGACGTCGTAGCGCCCACGCTCGAACAAACTGACCCCAAGGTCGGACTCGAGCTCTCGAATCCGCCGGCTCACACTGGCCTGCGACATGTGGAGCTCCTGGCCCGCCCGGGTGAAGTTGCGATGCCGGAACGCGGCCTCGAACGGCACGAGTGTCGCAAGCGGTGGAAGAAGTCGATCGAACTCAGTCATCTGTTTTCTGAATGCCTCCTGCGAAAGATCGTGCTTCTGCACTTGTAGCACGAAGCGTACGGTCATTCC
>CAZGVQ010000096.1:0-9809 GCA_964529355.1 uncultured Acidimicrobiales bacterium | reverse complement strand
CTGGCACCACCTCTGGCACCACCTCTGGCACCACCTCTGGCACCACCTCTGGCACGGCTGGAGGTTTCGGGGTTTTGGTGGGGGTTTACTACGGTTGGGTCGTGTTCAACTTTGCGGATCTTTGGGAACAGATTGCTCGGGAGTACCCCGATGCTGATGCGGTTGGGGATGCTCACAACATCCGCTCCTGGGCCGAATTCGATGACCGAGCCGGGCGGCTTGCGAGCGCGCTTACCGCCGCCGGTCTGGGGCACGAGGACAAGGTTGCGCTGTACCTCTATAACGGCAACGAGTACCTCGAGGCGCAGTACGCCGCCTTCAAGACCCGGTCGGTTCCCTGCAACGTGAACTACCGCTACCTGGTTGCGGAGCTGACCTATCTACTCACCAACGCCGACGCGAAGGCCGTCTTTTTCGACTCAACACTGGTCGAACGGGTTCTCGAAGCCGCGCCGCAATGTCCCGAACTGACCGTGATGGTGCAGGTCGGTGGCGAAGTGAGCGATGAAGCTGCAGCCGCCGGGATTGTCGGGTTCGAGCAACTCATCGCGCAAAACGAACCCATGGCTCCGATCGAGCGAGCCGCCGATGATCTGTGGTTCCTCTATACCGGCGGAACCACCGGCAACCCCAAGGCCGTTATGTGGCCCCACAGCGGAATGATCGCCGCGATGAACGGCTACTTCGGGGCCCTGAAGCTACCGATGCCCCAGAACGTCGAAGACGCCATGGTCGCGGCACGCACCCACCACACCAAGAACCGCACCCAACGTATGCTCGCCGCCGCACCCCTCATGCATGGCACATCGGGCATCACCGCGCTGCACACCTTGTCGCTTGGCGGATACGTCGACTCCCTTGGCGAGCGCAACTTCGATGGCGACGAGCTGTGGTCGCACGTGCAGGAGCGCAAGCTCACGTTCCTCACCATTGTCGGCGACGCGTTCTGTCGCCCGATGATCGAAGCACTTGAGCGAGCCGAAGCTGCCGGGAGCCCCTACGACCTGTCCTCGATTTTCCAGATCATGTCGTCGGGCGTTATCTGGAGCACCGAACTCAAACAGAAGATTCTGGAGTTCCGCGAGTGCACCCTTGTGGACTCGTTGGGTTCGAGCGAAGGGGTGGGCTTCGCCAGCAACATCACCCGCAAAGAAAACTCAGCCAAGCTCAAGACGGCCAAGTTCGCCGCCGGCGAGAACACCATCGTCATCACCGACGACGGCCGAAAGGTCGAGCCGGGCTCCGACGAAATCGGCAAGCTTGCGCTCACCGGATCGATCCCGCTGGGCTACTACAAGGACCAGAAGAAGACCGACGAGACCTTCCCCGAGTACTTCGGCAAACGGTGGTCGATACCCGGCGACTACGCCACCATCGACGCCGACGGCACCATCAATCTGTTGGGCCGTGGGTCGGTATCGATCAACTCTGGTGGCGAGAAGATCTACCCCGAAGAAGTCGAGGAAGCGGTGAAGACCCACCCCGACGTGCTCGATTGCAACGCGGTGGGTGTGCCCGACGAGAAGTGGGGACAGGCCGTGGTGGGCGTGGTGAAGATGGTCGATGACGCAACCACCGACGACGACGCCATCATCGAACATGTGAAGAACACCATCGCCCGCTACAAGGCACCCAAACACCTGGTGCGGGTAGAAGACTTCGCCCGGAGCACCAACGGCAAAAGCGACTACAAGTGGGCCAAAGCCACCGCCTACGAAGCCCTAGGCATCAAGCAGTAATGAAAACTGCATAACGAGCCTGGCTCGTTATGCAGTTTTAGGTGGGGCCGGTGATTTCTGCGAGGAGGGCGTCGAGGGTTTGGTCCGCGATTGCTCGCATCTCGTCGTCGGTTCGATCCTGAATGGGGTGCTCCACGAACACCCGGGCCACGTCGAGGCCGAGGGCCTCGGTCTGGGTGATTGCGGCCGAGCGGAACGGCTCGCTGGCTACGAATACCGAGGGGATACCGCGGCGCTCAAGGTCGTCGATGTCGTGCACACTGCACGACGTGCAACTTCCTCAATCGGCTAAGGCTTCGATCACCGCATCACAGGACTCGGCGATCTCGTGGCGAAGGTCGACCGGCGCAGGCTTGGCGAAGGTCGGCTTGGCGTAACGGTTGACCTTGGCCCCAAGTGCGTCGAGCCGCATCTCGAGCTGATCGAGAAACACATCGCCGCGCGGCTTACTGATGTTGAGCAGGCCAACGGTGAGGCCGGCCAGCGACTCTGGTCGTGGGCTCCTGGCCCGCTCGACCGGGGTCGACTCGCTCGTTGGATCGAGAACAGTGGTCATCGGTGACTCTTTCTTGCTGTCATGCGCTAGGCCGTTATTTCTCTGGTTACGGGAACGCTACCCATTTCGCCGGTCAACCACCCAGAAAGGATGGACGAAAACAAGCCGGCTGGGCCTCCGGCGTGCACGATCTGCAGGCCGCCTGGGCGGAACTTGTTGAGTTGCAGACCCTCGAATCCTTCGGGCATTCCTTCGTCGATTCCGTCGGTGCCTCGGATGATCTCGTCGGTGTCGATCAACAGATGCTTGTCGAGTTCTTCGCGGAACCGGTCCTTCGACCAGCCGGCATCGGCGTACCGCTGCATGTGCTCGGGCGACAGCACGAGCATTGCGTCCATGCCCATCACCTGACGAGGCGAGTTGGAGTGGCGCAGCATCATTGCCAGGTGTTTGGTGAGCGCCTCGGGTGTGCGCGACAGCTGATCGACGAACGTGTGCGGACCTTCCGAACAGAACGCCGTAACCGTGGATACCCCGACGTCGACGCCATGATCCTCGCTGTAGGTGGTCCACGGGGAACCCTCTTCGTCCTCGGCGATCATGAGGCCGAGCTTTCCGGGGTTGCCCTGCGCCGAACGATCGACACCGCCCGGATAGCCGCCTCCCACGTTTCGCACGATGAGCTGCACCGCCCGGGGGATGGTGGAGTTGGCGCGAGTGCCGTGGCCCAGCGCGTTCATGCCCGAGTTCATCTTGAGTGAATTGCGGATGGGGCCGTTGACCACAAACACCGGACCAACCGCCATGGTGGTCGCGAGCACGCCGTGCATGTTGAACTCGTCGGTGCAAACCGCTTCGAGCGCCGCCAGCACCACGGGGAGGTACTCGGGCTTGCATCCGGCCATGACCGCGTTGATCGCCACCTTCTCCACCGTGACCTCATGCAGGTTGGGCGGGACAACGGCAACGACATCGGTGGCCTCGCGAGTGGTGCCCTCGAGCATCCGCATCACCCGCTCTTCGGTGGGAGGCACCACCGGCAGGCCGTCGGTCCAACCGCGATCGAACATGGCCTCCACATCGTCTTCGAGCGATGCAAGCTCGACGCGGCGAGCATGAAGACCCGAACCGCCGAAGGCAATTGCCAGACCCGGAGCGATGGTTGGGTCGACGCTCAGCGAGCCACAGCCGGGACGGAACTCGGGAAGCCCCTGCCCCAACCCATCCTGTGCGGTGAACGTGCGCCACTGGTCGACCGACCAGCCAACGATGCGCTCCACCTCCACGCCATCCCGCACGCGGATCAGCGTGGGGACCGTCTCGATGTCGTTGTGCCACGACACGGCCAGGTCGGTGTCATCGATCACCCAGTCGGCGGTAGCTGGGAACGCAACGTCGTCCTGGGTGTACACCACCAGCCCATCGGACTCGGCCAACGATTCGAGCACCGGCACCACGGTCACGCAGGTTTCACAGTCGCGCTTCACCACAGCCACCAAACCGTCCGGCAGCGTTCCGACATCAGCCATTTGCGAACCTCTCATTTCGACATCGCCTCATCGCTAGGTGAGTATTGCACCGCGAACGCGCCGGCAGACAATGATGAGGCAGACCATGGATATCCACGAAGCGTTGTACACGACCCGGGCCATGCGCCGCGTGAAACCCGATCCGGTGCCCATGGATGTGCAGGCCCGCATCATGGACGCCGCCGTTCGGGCTCCGAGTGGTGGCAACTCGCAGAACTGGGCGTTCATGCTGGTCGATGACCCCGACATCAAAGCCCAGCTGGGCCCGCTATACCGCGAATGCATCGACATGCTGTGGTCATCGATCTACGCCGACCGGGTCGCGGCGGTAAACGCCGAGCCCGACACGCCCGAAAACAAGCAGTGGGCGTCGATCATGAAGTCGGTCGATTGGGCAGCTGCCAACTTCGAGACCTATCCCCTCTTCCTGTTCGGGTTCGCCCAGGCCGACTCGAGCGGCGGCTCGATCTTCCCCGCCATTTGGAGCGCGATGCTGGCGGCGCGTGCCGAAGGCGTCGGCTCGTCGCTCACCAGCGTGATGATGCTCAAGGGCGACGCGGTTCCCGAGCTGCTGGGCGTGCCAGCCGAGGAGGACTGGCGGATGGCCGCGTGCGTGCCCATGGGCTACCCAACCGGCAAGTGGGGAGTCGCCAAGCGACGTCCGGTTACCGAGGTGACCTATCGCAACCAGTGGGGACAAGCCCCCGGATTCATCGCCGACGACCCGTTGTGGCCAGGGTCATGACCTGCGATTAAAGAAAAATCGCAATCCTGCCGACACCTGAATTCCGGGCTGCTAGCGGTGGCCGAGTCCCGAGGTGCGGTTTCATGGGCAAGCTCAAATCGATGGTCGACCGAATCTCCACCCGGGTCTTCGGCGTTCTTCTTCTCCCGGTGCTTGCAACGATGGCCATGGTTGCCATCTTCGCCTACGGCCTTCAGCAGGAGGCCGAGTCGCTGTCGACCGTTCGATCCGACACCGAAGTGCTCGCTACTCTGAGCGAGCTGCGGACGCAACTGGCGGTGGAGCGCACCACCACCACGGGTGCGGTGGCCATCGCCGACTTCGAGCGCTCCACCAGCGTCGACGTCATGGCGCTGTTCGGCGACGACCAATTCGACCTGGCCACGTCGATGAGCGACACCCGACTTCTGGTTGATCAGACTGCGCGCCGTTTGCCGCTCGTCGAAACGGGCGACGTCAATGAACCAGCAGTTCGCAACGCCATCGACGCGCTCGTCGTCAACCGCCAGGCAATCGACGCGGATCTCGGCTCGGCCGGGCCACGGGTTGCGGTCTACAACGAGTACGTCGAAGCCGTCGATCGTTGGATCGAAGAGATCGACTCGCGCCTCGCTGTCTCAACAACCGGCCTCCGGGGAAGCAGCAGTGAGGCGGTGTTCAGCATCGTCGACAACTTGCAGACGTTGAATGAAACGGCCGACCAGGACCTCCGCCTCCTCGTGCCATTGCTGGTGTCGGGCTCAATCACCGACCAGAACGCGCTCGATCAGCTCATCGGCAATCGCGCGATCACCCAAAGCCTCACCGACGAACTCGATTCATCGATGCCCCAGCAGTTGCGCCCCGCCTGGCGACAGTTCATTCTGTCCTCGATAGATGGTGAGGCTTCGTCGGGCAGGATCATCGAGGCCCTCCGCAACACCCCCCAGGATGAGCCACTCGAGATCGAGGCGCTGGTAGCAGTCGCCACGGACTTTCAGCCCAACGTCGACCGCCTCCAAAGGCTGGCCGGGTTCCAAGCCACGGTAGGCAACGCCCTCATCATCGAGGCAGCCGCCGATGAAGCTCGAGCCAACGACGACTTCGTCAGACTGCTCATCCTCGGCGCCGCGTTGCTGCTGTTCACCGTTGTCTCGGCTCTGCTCGTGGCCCGCCACCTGGCCCAATCGATGCGCCAGCTCGGCAATGCGGCCGAAGCCCTCAACACGGGCGAGTTCGACGCAGGCAGCCTGCCGACCAGAGGGCCTCGCGAAGTCGTCGATACCGCCCGCGCCTTCTCGACGATGACCGACACGCTCCGCGCCGTCGATGCGCACGCCACCGCGATCGCCACGGGCAAGGCATCCTCGGTCGAGCTGCTGTCGGCCGTGCCGGGCCACATCGGAGAGTCGCTGCGAAGTTCGCTGCTCCGGGTCGAGGACATGGCCGAGCAACTGAGACATGATGCCAATCACGATGCGTTGACCGGGCTTTCGAACCGTGCGGGTGCCATCGAGCAACTCGAAGCCCTGCTGTCCGCCGGACCACAGACATTGATAACGACGATGTTCATCGATCTCGACCGGTTCAAGCGGGTCAACGACACCTTCGGACATCACATCGGCGACGCGCTGCTCACCGCCGCCGGATTCCGACTGCAACACCGCGCGGGCACGGAACGCACCGTCGCAAGACTAGGCGGCGATGAGTTCCTTCTCGTCGCTGATGACCTCGCCGGCGAAGCGGCCGCAATCGAACTGGCAGAGCAACTGGCCAGCGACCTCGATAAGGCGTTCTCCATCGACGACCGCGTGCTGAGCATCTCGGCAAGCATCGGTATCGCCCAGGAAATGGCCAACGGACAGACGGTGGCCGACATTCTCCGCAATGCCGACATGGCGGCCTACGAAGCCAAGCGCCATCGGTCGAAGTCGGTGGTGTTCTCCGACGACAGTCTGCTTGAAGCCGCCATGGCCAACCTGAAACTTGAGGAAGACCTTCGGGGAGCGTGGACTCGCGGCGAGATGTCGCTGTATCTCCAACCGCTCGTGCTTCCCGATTCCGGCCAGCCGGCCTCTGCCGAGGCTCTGATGCGTTGGGTACGTCCCGACGGCACGATGATTCCGCCCGACGTGTTCATTCCTATCGCTGAAGACACCGGCATGATCGTGGCGATCGATGAATGGATGGTCGATCAGGCCGCTCGGCAGATCGCGTTGTGGGAGAGGATCGGCCACCCCGCCGGACGCCTGCGGATCGCTGTGAACATCTCGGGCCAGCACTTCACCGAAGGTGATCTGGTGCACACCGTGACCGAGGCGTGTCGCGACAACGGGATCCTGGCCGAACAGCTGGTCATCGAGGTCACCGAAAGCTGCGCCGTCGGCGACATCAGCAACACCGTCGCGGTGCTCGAAGAACTTCGTGAGATGGGTGTGGCCATTTCGCTCGACGACTTCGGCACCGGATATTCGAGTTTGTCGTACCTCCAGCAGCTCCCGATCGACACGGTCAAGATCGACCGGAGCTTCGTGAAGGGTCTCCCTCTGGTGGACGCCAACGCCAAGATCGTCGAACTCGTGGCCACGCTCTCGTCGGTCCTCGAGCTGGCCGTGGTGGCCGAGGGTGTCGAGACAAGCGATCAGGCCAGCTGCCTCGAAGATCTGGGCATCCACTATCTGCAGGGCTACTACTTCGCCAAGCCAATGGAAGCCGCAGCCTTCAGCAACTGGGTCGAGCAGCTGAGCATCGACGACCCGTTCGCCGGAAACGTGACCATCGAGGTCTAGGATCTTCATCCGCCCACACCAACCCCCAGACCGAACTGGCGTCGGATTCGGTCGTCGGAGCAGCCAGATCCGGTGCCAGTTCGGGTTTTTGGTGGATCTGCGGGTTCTAGGATCTGGTGATGGCTACGCAGATCCGAGGCACAGACGTTGAAGTTGCGGTCGTCGGACGCGGGATGATCGGCGCAGCGGCTGCTCGCCACCTGGCCGACTGCAAGACGTCGACGGTGTTGATCGGGCCCGATGAACCGGTCGATCGGCTGGCCAGCCAGGGTCCCTTCTCCAGCCATCCCGACCAGGGTCGAATCACCCGGGTGGCCGCGCGGTCGCCGATCTGGGCGGAGATCGCGCTGCGGTCGATCAACCGCTATCGGGAGATCGAGCAGCGCTCAGGCATCGACTTCTACAACCCGTGCGGTCTGGCGATGGGCGGTATCGACGCCGAGGGTTGGGTGGCACGCGGCCAGGCACAGGGATCCGATTCGGCGATGGTCGATCACGACGATCTGTTCGAGCGAACCGGGATCCGTATGCCCGCCGGACTGCCGGCGATGACCGAGGGGCCGCCGGCCGGCTACATCAACCCCCGCCGAATGGTCGAGGCTCAGACCGTGGCGGCCCAACGGGCGGGTGCAACCATCATTCGTTCGGCGGCTACCAACATCGAGAAGACCCCCGCGGGGTATCGCCTCTCGGGCGAGTGGGGCACCAGCGTTGCTGAGAAGGTGCTGTTATCCACCGGATCGTTTGGCGCAGAGTTTCTGCCCGACCTACTCGATGCCGAACGACGGCCTCGAACTGTGGTGCGAGCCGAGATCACCGGGGGTGTCGACACCGCAAAGATCCCGAGCCTGATCGTCGACGACGGTCTGGCCGACGAACGGTTGGTGGGGATCTACTGGGTGCCGCCCGTGATGTACCCCGACGGCATCATGCGACTCAAGATCGGTGGACAACTCAAGGATGCACCGGTGCTCGAACCCGAAGACCTGACCGACTGGTTCCACACCGACGGCTCAGCGACTGAATCCGAGGCACTCGAAGCAACCTTGCGCGAGCTGCTTCCCGACGCATCGTTCGCCAACATCATTTCTTCGCCCTGCGTGCTAATGGTGACGCCATCGGCCCACCCCTATGTGGGTTGGGTCGACGAAGATGACCCAACCTTCGCCATGGCGCTGGCGGGTAACGGCTCTGCGGCGAAATCCAGCGACGAACTCGGCCGACTCGGCGCCAGCCTCATCGCAACCGGAACCTGGAACGACCCGGTCCTCAACGCCACCGACTTCACCCCCCAGTACCGCTAACAGAAAGTTACTTTTTGCGGAGGAGGACTTCGTTGATGGCGTGATCGACGCCTTTGGTGAGGATGAGGTCGGCCCGTTCGCGGGTGGGGGCGATGTTCTCTCGCAAGTTCCGGGCGTTGATGTCGGCCCAGATTCCTTTTGCCACCCGTATGGCGCTGGCCTCGTCGAGCTCGGCGAAGTGTTGGAAGTACGACTCGGGGTCGGTGAACACCGATTCGCGCAGCGTGAGGAACCGTTCGACGTACCACTCCTCGATCTGGTCCTCCGGAGCGTCGACATAGATCGAGAAGTCGAAGAAATCCGACGCAACCGGCCCGCCGGTACTCGCCTGCAACACGTTGAGACCCTCGACGATAAGCACATCGGGCTGATCGACAACGATCTCTTCATTGGCGACGATGTCGTATACGAGATGTGAGTACACCGGGGCGGCCACCTCACTGTCGCCCGACTTCACCGCCGCCAGAAAGCTCACCAACGCGCCGGTGTCGTAGCTCGACGGGAAGCCCTTCTCGCCCATGAGGTTTCGCTCTTCAAGCACCGCGTTGGGATACAGAAACCCATCGGTGGTGAGCAGCTCGACGTGGGGATGATCGGGCCAGGCTCCAAGCAGGGCCTGCAACACGCGAGCCGACGTGCTCTTGCCCACCGCAACACTGCCCGCAAGGCCGATGACAAAGGGGATGCGATCGGGTTGTGCGCCGAGGAATGTGTCGGTTACCTCAACCAGTCGCTGCGTCGCGGTGATGTGCAGGTTGAGCAGTCGCGACAGCGGGAGGTAGATGTTGGCAACCTCCTGAAGGTCGAGTCGCTCATTGATGCCCCGCAGCTGGCGCAGCTCGCGTTCGTTGAGCGTGAGCGGCGTGGACTCACGCAATTCGGCCCAGTGAGCACGTTCGAACCGATCGAAGCGGGAGGACATCGGTCCCACAGTGCCCTCTTCGAACCGGACGAGTCGAATCGAGTCCCAAGAAGTGAGCCGCGCGCCTTCTCTCGATTCACTCGACGTAGCCGGATTGCGAAAAAACCCACTACCCTCGTCGACGGAAGGTTGCCAGAGCGGACGAATGGGGCAGTCTCGAAAACTGTTGTGGCTTTAGGGTCACCGTGGGTTCAAATCCCACACCTTCCGCTCCTACCGGTCGTCGCCAGGGTCACCCCTGGCGGCGGCCGATTCCGCCTTTGCAGGCACTTAGAGTTCCTGGTTCTGCTTCGCCTTGTTGTAGAT
>CAZGVQ010000095.1:0-9814 GCA_964529355.1 uncultured Acidimicrobiales bacterium | reverse complement strand
GGGCTCCCGCCACGTCGTAGCGGCTCTTGTAGCGATGGTCGAAGATCAGCCAGGCGGTCTGGTTGGGGTAGTCGAACGATGCTGGATCGAACTCGTGAAACACCCCACCCATCGCGTTGTAGTTGCCTGCCTCGTTGCAGAACCGGCGGCCCGATCCGTTCACCATTAACGAGCCCGGACGGGTGCGTTCCAGAAGAATCAGGCTGACCGCGGGCTTGCCCCAGTTGCTCGCGCCGGGCACACGCGTGACCGGCACCCACCACGCATTGCGCATATTGCCCAGTCGAGCCCCAGCCTCCATGGCCATGACCAGACCGTCGCCGGTGTTGTCGGGCGAACCAGCCGGTGCGGTCATCGGGCCGCGGAGAAACGTGCGGCACAGCTCCTCGTTCCATTCGAAGCCACCGGTGGCAATCACCACTCCACGGCGTGCATCGATCACTGACTCGTCGTCCGGCGACTCTTCGCCCGCGACTCGAACACCGGTGACCCGGCCATCCTCGATCACCAGATGCCGCGCCCGGGTCGAAAGATGGATATCGACACCGCGATCGAGGCAGCCCTTTACCAACGCACCAACCAGACCTAAGCCCATGCCGTTTTCGCGATTGGCAATGCGATCGGCGATCAGCGCGGCGTCGGGCGTGGTGGTGGCACCGCCCAACGGGGTTTCGATAAGCATCACCGGGTTGGCGCCACGATGATTGCGGATCTTGTGGCCCCACTCCCCCAGCTCATCAAAGGGGTAGAGCGCATTGTCGAGCGATCGGCCGCCGGCAGGCTTCCCGCCCGGGTGCTCGGGGTGGTAGTCAGGATAGGTGGGGAGAAGATGAAACCCACACGGCGTCGCCTCATCGAGGAACCGCAGCATCTGCGGACCCTCGTCGACAAAGGCGGCCGCCATGTCCGAGTCGATCTGACCTAACGACAGCGCCGCGAGGTAGTCGAGCGCGTCCTGGCGTGAATCCTCCTTGCCCGCTTCGGCCGGAAGATGGTTGTTGGGCAGCCACACGATGCCACCACTCATTGCCGAGGTTCCACCGATCAGCTCGGCCTTCTCGATGACGGCCACGCTCGCTCCGTGCTCGGCAGCGGTAATAGCGGCAACCAAACCGGCTGCGCCACTGCCCAAGATGACGACGTCGTATCCCACGTTCCTCTTCAACCTCTTCGCATTCCGAGCCTGAATCCCGAACCTACCGGGTCCGCCGCTACCGGTGCAGATCTCAACGCCACACCACTTGACAGTGGACACGACGCCACCCCTACTCTCACAACACGCATTTCACGATCCAAGGGGAAACGCAATGCCCGGTCCGCTCGACGGAATCAAAGTTCTCGACCTCTCGCAGGTGGTGTCGGGGCCGTTGGCCACCATGCTGCTCGCCGACCAGGGAGCCGAGGTCATCAAGGTCGAACCTCTCACCGGCTTCGGCGACATGACTCGCTTGCCAGCGTTTGCGAAAAACGGGATGCCGGCGTTCTACCTCAACAACAATCGCGGCAAAAAGAGCCTTGGCCTCGACACCACCACCGACGAAGGCAGGCAGGTCATTCTTGACCTCGCGAAAGATGCCGATGTGATGGTGCAGAACTTTCGGCCCGGCGCCGTGGAGCGACTCGGTATCTCCTATGACGATATCTCTGCCATAAACCCCGACATCATCTACTGCTCGGTCAGCGGGTTCGGCCCCACAGGCCCCTATTCAGACCGCCCGGTGCTCGACCCGGTTATCCAGGGACTCAGCGGCATCATCAGCCGACAGCTGAACCCCGAGATTCCGTTTCCCGACATGGTCCGAAATCTGTACGCCGACAAGAGCACCGCGCTCACAACTGCCCAGGCCATTACCGCAGCGCTGTTCGTTCGCGAGCGCGGTGGTGGCGGCCAGCATGTCGAAGTCCCGATGATCGACGCCTGCCTGTACTTCTTCTGGCCGGACGGCATGATGGACAAGACACTCATGGCCGACGATGCCACGCCCGGATTCCTGCTCTCGCAGGTGTACAACCTCACCGACTGCAGCGACGGCAAGATCGTGTACTTCGTGGCGAGCGACCCCCAGCGGCACGCGCTCTACCGTGCAGTGGATCGTCCCGAGTGGATCGAGGACCCCCGCTTCTGCGACATGCAGGCCATCACGAACCGGGAGAACTTTGAGGCCCTCGGCGCGCTTCTGGTTGCGAGGTTCGCGGAGATGACCACGGCCGAAGTGCTCGAGAAGCTCATCGCAGAGGATGTGCCCGCGGGGCCGATCCTCGATGGCGACGAGGTTCTGGTCGATCCACAGATCGTGCACAACGGCACCCTGGCCGAATGGGATCATCCACTCGCCGGCAAAGTCCGCCAACCCGTGCCAGCAGCCCGGTTCTCTTCAACACCAGCAGCCGTCGCGGCAAGTGCGTCTTTGCGAGGCGAAGACAACGAAGAAATCCTCACCAGCCTCGGTCGCACAGACGAACAGATCGCCGCCCTGAAAGAAGCCGGCGTAATCAGCTAACCGATTCACACCCTCAAAACTGCATAACGAGCCTGACTCGTTCTGCAGTTTTGTTAGCCGGCGGCAGGTACGACGTTTACGGGGATGGCGCTTAGAACTGCCATGCCGGTCATGTCGTCGTAGCAGGCGGTGGTGCTGGTGAGGCGGCTGGTTGGGACGCCGATGTCGCGTACCTTGTCGTCCTCCAACGAGCCATCGCCCCACGAGTGCGCCATCGAGATCACGCCGCGCTTTACGTCGGGCGCCGCTTCGCAGACGCCGGTGATGCTGCCGACGGTGGAGGTGATGTCGATCAGGTCGCCCGGCTCAACGCCAAGCTCATCCAGGTCGGCGGGGTTCATGAAGGCCGGGTTGGTGGTGCCCTTGCGCGCCAGTCCCGGAAGCTCCGGGCCAAGCGAGTTGAGCGTGGCCTTCAGTCGACGACTCACCAGGCGGAACGGGAACTGGCCTTCGACATAGCCCTCCATGAGTTCGGCGCCGGTGGCCTGGTCGAACACATCGGCGAGCCGGGTCATCATCACCTCGGCGCCCACCGCGAACTTTGCGGTGCAGTCGGGGTCGGCTGGCTTGACCACCTTTGCCAGGTCGGGATGCACCTGACGGCGCTCGGTACGAAACTCCTCGATCGGCTTGCGCGCCTGGGCGTACATGTAGGCGATGGCATCGTGGTCGGTGGGTTCGTCGAGCTCAGCCAGATCGCCGCCCAGCATCGGCATGGCGGTTTCCATCCTCTTTGCCAGACCCCAGAAGACCTCCCACTCGTTGAGCACATCGCCATCGGGTTCGATGACCGCATCGGTGTAGTTGGTGTAGGGCTGGGTGAGCCAGCGGTCCATGAGGTGCGGCACGTCGGCGCGCTCGAGCGACAGTGTCGGGGCAATCACGTAGTCGGCCTCCTCGGCCGATGCCGTCATGCGGTGATCGATAACCACCAGGAGCTCAATTTCCTTCAGCGCCTGCATGGTGAGCGCCTGGTCGGGAAACGCCACGGCCGGGTTTCCGCCGTTGACGATGAGGGCACGAACCTGTCCCTCGCCTTCCTCGAGAATCTCCTCGGCAAGAACCGTGGCCAGCATCTCGCCGCGGTATCCGCGGAGGCCTCGGAAGCGGTGCTTCGGCCCGGTGCGCGGATCCTTCGGCGCAATAGCCTGCGCCCGATTGGGTGTGTCGGGGTGAAGGAGCAAACCCGATTCGAGCTCGTCACCCTCGCGATTTACCCGGCCACACACCACGTTGAGCGCAATAGCCAAGTGCTCGGTAAGCATGGAGTTGGGTGCCATATTGGGACCGGTGCCGGTACCGGCGGTTCCCTTTGGTCCGGCGGCGAACATACGGGCGGCAGCCACGATGTCGTCGGCATCGACCTCGCAACGCTCGGCCACAAACGCCGGGGTGAAGGGCTCGACTGCGGCCTCCAGATCGGCCAGCCCGTCAACCCACTGATCGCAGAACTCCTGATCGTGGAGGCCCTCGGTGAGGATGACGCGCAACAACCCGGCCAACAGCGCGGGATCTTCGCCCGGCTTCAGCTGCAGATGAATGTCGGCGAAGGATGCGAGTTCGGTTTTGCGGGGGTCGATGACCACCAGATTCATGCCGCGCTCTTTGGCTCGCCGCATCACCGTGTACGGGTTGGTGCCCTGAAGCCCGCCGGTCGCGCCATAGCTCGAGACCATCGGGTTGTAGCCAACCGCCATGATCACATCGGCATCGCGGAAGTTGTTGAAACCGCCCTCCCACCAACCGATGACCCCGGGGATCATGCTCTTGGCGGGCTGGTCGATGGTGACCGACGTGTAGATGGACCGCGACCCGATGCCCTTGTGGAATCCTCGGGCCGCTCCCAACGCAACCGAGTTCTGATAGCCACCCGTGCCCGTGTACGAAGCGACGGCGGCCGGGCCGTGTTCATCGATGATCGCGGCGAGCTTGGCGGCGATCTCGTCGAGCGCATCCGAGGAGGAGATTTCCTCGAAGTGGCCGTCGGCGGCTTTGCGATAGCTGGCGCGGAGTCGGTTGGGGTCGTGCATCTGGTCGGGCAGCTGTCGGCCCTTGATGCAGGTGTATCCCTCAAAGAGCGGATCGTCCTTGATGCCGCGAATCTCGACCACCCGGTTGTTTTCGATGTCGACCTCCACCGGACAAGCCGCATGACAGATCCGACAAAACGAGTCTTTGGTTTCGACGACGGAGTCCGTAGTAGCCATCTGGTGGTTCCCCTTGCGTGTGCGTCTGACAAAAACTAACCGCTCGATTAGTTTCTCATGAGTCGTATCGCCAGAAAAGAAGGACGCCGAGAAACTATGGAAGATCGTTGGATCACGGACTGGCCGCCAAGCGAGCGATGGCCGCATTACACCCGGGCCAACGCCGGCGAAGTCCTTCCGACTCCAGCCAGTCCGCTCGGCCAGCAGTTCAGCTGGGAGAAGGGCATGATCCTGGGCTGGCGCGATGGCTATGTGCGTTCCGGCAACTACAGCATGGAGGAGTTCGACGAGGACCTCCCCGAGACCGTCGGCTTCTTCGGTGGCTACTTCTATATCAACCTCGCCAACGTGAGGATGCAGGGCGTTCGCAGCCCGGCGGTCACCGTCGAGCAACTCGACCTGGCCTTCTTCGGCGACCACCCCGATGTGCCCGAGTACATTCCCCATCCCCTCGACGAGAGACCCGACCTGCTCGAGAACATCGGCGCCCACCTCGGATGGCTGATGACCACCACCGAATGGCCCGAAATCGACCAGGAGAAGGTAGACACCATCGCCTTCCGGGCGAGCAGGCCCGACCTTGCCGCAGCCACCGACGACGAACTGGTGGCGCGAGCCCGATCCACCCAGCCGATGCTCCAGAAACTCTTCGAGAGCCACGCCATTCCCTCCAGTGGTTCGGGTGTGGCGCCCGGCATTCTGTTCGCCATCGGCGAGGCAATCGGCGACCCGACGGTGCCGATGAAGCTGGTGTCAGGCATCGGAAACGTCGACTCGGCCGAGCCCGGCTACCGCATGTGGGACATCTCACGAACCGTCCGCGACAGCGACGAGCTCACTGCAGCATTCGACGCCGGCGTGTCGGGACTTCTCGATCGATTGGCCGCCTCGGGTTCAGGTGACGCCAACGGGTTCCTCGCCGACTGGGACCAGTTCGTCGTCGACTTCGGTGCACGCGGCCCCAACGAATGGGAAATGACCTCCGAGACGTGGGAAACCAACCCCGAGATGGCCCTTGCGGTCCTCGAACGCGCCCGCTTTCAGAGCGACGACGAATCACCCACCATTCGCAACAAAGCCAAAGCCGATGAACGCATCGCGCTCATCGACGAGGTCCGAGCCAAGGTGGCCCAACTCGGCAACGAAGAACTTTCTGGCACGTACGAAGCGGCCATCGTCGCCACCAACCAGATGATCTTCCGCGAGCGCACCAAGAGCAACATCGTCCGGGTGGTACACGAGGGCCGCATGATCTTCCGCGAGCTCGGTCGCCGCCACGCCGAAGCCGGCAATCTGACCGACCCACAACACATCTTCATGCTGCTCGACACCGAGGTCGAACCCTTCGTCGCCGACCCGGGTTCGTTCACCGACACCCTCGCCGGTCGAGCCGCCACGTGGAACCAACTCTGGGAGCTTGAACCTCCTTTCATCATCAAGGACGGCAACGTCGCACCCCTCACCGAGTGGCCAAAGAAGGGCGCCGCCGCGGTCACCAAGGCAGAAGCCGGCGATGTGCTGCAAGGCGTGCCCGGCTGCCCCGGCACCGTGCGCGGCACGGCCCGGGTGATCCTCGACCCCAGCGATCCCTCGGCCCTCGAAGCAGGCGACATCATGATCGCGCCCGTCACCGATCCGGCATGGACGCCGCTGTTCCTTGCCTCGGGCGGCGTGGTGGTCAACGTTGGCGGCCAGATCAGTCACGCCATCATCGTCAGCCGCGAGCTCGGCCTCCCCTGTGTGGTGTCCATCGACGGCGCCACCGAGAAGATCCCCGACGGCGCAACCATCGAGGTCGATGGCGCAACCGGCCAAGTCACCATTATCGAAACGCCCTGACCAAAAAGAGAGCGACCAACATGTCCAGCAACAAACCGTTCCGTTTCGGCGTTCAGGCCTTCAAACCCACATCGGGCAAGGACTGGGTCGACACGGCCAAGAAGGCCGAAGACCTCGGTTACTCGGCGCTTCACGTGGCCGATCACTATTTCGGCGAAGGCCCCGCCATGACCGCGGCCAGTCATCCCGAACAGACCATCGCCTGCATCCCGGCCATGGCTGCCGCCGCAGTGGTAACCGACTCGATCATGATCGGCTCGCGGGTTCTCTGCGTCGACTACCACCACCCGATGGTGCTCATGAAGTCGCTCGCCTCGATCGACATGTTGAGCGATGGCCGCCTTGAGGCCGGCTTCGGCGCCGGTTGGATCACCACCGAGTACGAGGCCATGGGTATCCCTATGGAGCGCGCCGGCGTCCGCATCCGCAAGATGACCGAGTATGTCGAGTTCGCACGAGAGTTTTTCGCCGGAGCCGATCTGGACATGGATGGTGAGTTCGTGAAGATTCACGACACCAAGGCCGTACCTGCTGCCGTGCAGCAGGGCGGGCCCAAGATCATGATCGGCGGCGGCGCCCCGAAGGTGCTGGGTATCGCAGGCAGCCACGCCGATATCGTGTCGATCAACTTCGATAACTCGGCCGGAAAGATCGGCGCCAAGGGCGTCGGTTCGGGAACAGCCGAGGGCACCGCCGACAAGGTGCAATGGATCCGCGATGGTGCCGGCGACCGGTTTGATGACCTCGAACTCGAGATCGCTGCGTACTTCACCACCGTCACCGACGAGACCGAAAAGACCACCGCCGCGATGGCGGGGGCCTTCGGGATGGAGCCCGAGACCATGGCTGCTCACCCCCACGCGCTCATCGGCTCGGTGGATGAGATCGCCGAAAAGCTCGAGGCTCGGCGGACGGAATTCGGTATCTCGTATGTGACCGTGGGCGACACAGCCATCGACGATTTCGCCCCCGTCGTGGCCGCTCTCTCGGGCAAGTAGGTCTGCGCCAAACCGTCGAGGTCGAGTTACTTTCCGATTTGGAAAGAAATATTACTTGACACTTTGGAAAGTACTCTTCATACTTTCCACTATGGAAACCAATAAGACTCCAGAGGAACAGCTCCGTCAGGTCGAACGGGCCCAAACCGCACCCTGGGTCGACTACCCACCGACACCAAACTGGTACTACCCGGCGGTCGGCCTCTGGCTGGGGGCGATGTGTGTAGCCGCCGTCAAGGTGTTCAGCGACAACCGATGGATCGCCGTGGTGGCCGTGCTACTCGTCCTTGAGGTCACGCTGATCAATTGGATGAAGCGCGGCCGTCCGGCGATGCCGAATCTCCGCACCGTCCCCGGGGAGTTCGAACCGCTGGTGAAGTGGTTTGTTCTCATCGCCATACTGATCGTGGCGGCAACACTCGCCCTCGTCATCGCCGGACTTGAGGTGGCCGGCTTCTCCCTCGGCGCCGCCGCTACCGCCATCGGCCTGTATGTCTATGAGAAGAAATTCGAAGCCGCGGCCGACCAGGCACGCCTTCGCCTCGACCTCCGATGAGCATCGCCGACCTCGACCCGGTCATTCACGCCCCCAAGCGGCTCGGAGCCATGGCAATGCTCAACTCCGTCCACGACGTGGAGTTCGGATACCTGCGCGACCACTTGGGTGTCAGCGATAGCGATCTGTCGAAACAGATGGCGGCTTTGGAGAAGGCCAAGTACATCACCATCAAGAAGGTCGGCCACGGCCGCAGCGGCTCCACCACGTTCCGCATCACAAGGGCCGGGACCAAAGCACTGAAGAAGCACCTTGCCGCACTGAACGACCTCGTCGGGGAAGCCGCCACGATCTCAACGATCTAACCAGCACCACCGAACGGAGCCACCATGACCACAACAACAGATGCCACCACCGCAAAGCCAGCCACCAACTATGGCACCGAGTTCGCCAAGCCCGGACCTGGGTCGTGGACCCTCGATACCGGGCACTTCAGCGCCGACAGCTCAAGAATCTGCCAGGACATGATCACGGTGGGATGCACCGGAGGCACCGCCGAAGGATTCGCGATGGTCGGCGCTCCGGTGAAACACCTCGCTGCCGGGTTCGCTCGCGGCCGGTTCTACACCAGCATCGTTCCCCTGGTCGGTGGGGGCACCAATCTCCCGACACCGCCAGCTCCTGTGCTGTGGCTAGCTACCCGCGTCGCTCCGCCGTTCCGTAAGGCCGAGAAGATCGCCCAATCAGCAATCGATGGTCGAGTCTGGATGGACGAGTATCAGCGATGGATCGACGAGTGGCGCCCCCAGCTCATCGGCGACTGGACCCGGCTCACCGCGGTGAACCCAACGTTGCTTTCCGACGATGAGCTGGCCGACCATCTCGATGAACTGGTCGAGCTCTCAACCAAGAGCACGGCGCTGCACTTCCGCCTTCATGTCAGCGACCTCGGACCCGTGGGTCTGCTACTCGTGCGTGCCCGCGAATGGGGTCTCGGCGCGAGCGATGTGATGATGACGCTGTCAGGCCACTCCCCCGCCACCAACGCTCCGGCCGAGGCAATGGCTGAGCTGCGCAACGTCATTGCCGAAGCGAACGCCACGCCCACGACCCTCGACGATGTCCGGGAGATCTCGGACACGGCGTCGTCGATGCTCGATTCCTTTCTCGACGAGTTCGGATGGCGTTTGACCACGGGCTACGACATCCGGGCCCTCACCTTGCGTGAGATGCCCGAAGCAATCCTCGCCACCCTGACTGCCCCGGCAAACAGCGACGCCGCGGATGGGTCGAACGAACAGGCAAAGATCGCCGGTGAGGCTGCGCTCGACGCACTCCGCAGCAAGGTGCCTTCCAGCGATGTTGCCGAGCTTGAAGAACTCGTCGGCGACGCCCGGGCGCTCTATGGACTGCGCGACGAGAACGGCCCGCTCACCTATCAATGGCCAGCTGGCTTGATCCGTCGAGCCGTTCTTGAGGTCAGCGGGCGACTCGACAGCAAGGGCCAGCTCCCCGCTGATTCGACCCAACCCAATGACGCCGTCTTCGACCTCTCGGGTGCCGAGATGAGCGCCCTTCTTCGAGGAGGCTCGGGCCCAACGATCGAGACCATCAGCGCTCGGGTCGCCGAGCGTCGTCACAACATGACCCTCGAGGCGCCCGAAACCCTCGGCCGGGTCGAAGACGACCCACCGCTCTGGACGATGCCACCCGACCTCGGCAAGCTGATGGACATGATCCTCACCGTCATGGACCTGATCGAGATGGACACCC
>CAZGVQ010000094.1:0-9816 GCA_964529355.1 uncultured Acidimicrobiales bacterium | reverse complement strand
TCCGGGGGTCACGGTCGATCAGGTCGTCGAGAACACCGGCTTCGAACTCGTCATCCCCGACGACGTGCCCGAGTCCCGGCTGCCCACGGCGGAAGAGCTCGATATCCTGCGCACTCGCATCGACCCCAACGGCGTGCGGAAGGCCGAGTTCGGCTGATGCGCACCGCAGCCACCGATCTGTTCGGTGTTGAGTATCCGATCGTGCAAACCGGCATGGGCTGGGTATCGGGTTCAAAGCTCACCGCAGCCACCGCGAACGGCGGCGGCTTGGGCATTATCGCGTCGGCCACCATGACTTTCGATCAGATGGCCCAGGCCATCGCCGAGGTGCAGGGGGCCACCGACAAACCCTTCGGCGTCAACATGCGCA
This sequence comes from uncultured Acidimicrobiales bacterium, assembly GCA_964529355.1. Classification (GTDB taxonomy): domain Bacteria; phylum Actinomycetota; class Acidimicrobiia; order Acidimicrobiales; family SHLQ01; genus CALLQB01. The sequence goes on along the minus strand of CAZGVQ010000094.1, from coordinate 9,446 downwards.
CCGATGCGCTCGATATCGACAAGCGCATCAAACACATCATCGACGAGGACATTCGGGTAGCCAGCTTTGCCCAAGCGCCGGGCGAAGCAACGGTGAAGACACTGAAGGACGCGGGCGTTGTGGTCATGCCGACCATTGGCGCCCCCCGGCATGCCGAGAAGGTTGCCGAGTGGGGGGTCGACGCCGTCATCGCCCAGGGCGCCGAAGGCGGCGGCCACACCGGAGTCGTACCCACCTCGCTACTCATTCCTTCGGTGCTCGACGCGGTCGACATCCCGGTCATTGCCGCGGGCGGTTTCTTCGATGGTCGAGGGCTGGCTGCCGCACTCACCTATGGTGCAGCGGGAATCGCGATGGGCACCCGTTTCATGCTCACCAGCGACAGCGAGGTCGATGACGCGGTGAAGCAGGTGTACCTCCAAACCAAACTCAACGGAACCGTGGTCACCACTGCCATCGACGGCGCACCCCAACGGGTGGTTCGTACCGAAGTCATCGACCAGCTCGAGGGTGCCGGCGTGCTGGCCTTGCCCCGGGCAGCGGTCAACGCGCTGAAGTTTCGCAAGCTCACGGGCACGTCGTTCGCCGATCTTCTGCGCGAAGGCATGGCGATGAAGCGGAACCAGAACCTCTCCTGGAGTCAGCTGGCCATGGCCGCGAACGCTCCCATGCTCACCAAGGCCACCATGGTCGATGGCGAGCTCGATGTGGGCATCCTTCCTACGGGGCAGGGCGTCGGGGTTATCGCCGAACTTCCCAGTAGCGCCGAGGTGATTCGCCAGGTGATGGCCGAGGCCGAAGCCGCTTTGGCAAACGTAAAGGCCAACTACTGATGGACCTCACCTTCTCCGCTACCGAGCAGGCGTTCGCCGACGAGGTACGAACCTGGCTCGAAGAACACAAGCCCGCCGAAGACCTCGAGCCGCTCGACACCGCTGTCGGGTTCGAGCAACACCGGCTCTGGGAACGCCAGCTCTACGATGCCGGGTGGTCGGTGCCCAACTGGCCGGCTGAGTACGGCGGCCGTGAATGCAGCATCATCGAATGGCTGCTCTTCGAGGAGCAGTACTACCTGTCGGGCGCTCCCGGTCGGGTCAACACCAACGGCATCACGTTGCTCGGCCCAACCCTGTTCGAATTCGGCACGCAGGAGCAGAAGGACTTCTTCTTCCCCAAGATGGCCTCGGGCGAGCACATCTGGGCGCAGGGCTGGAGCGAACCGAACTCGGGTTCAGACCTCGCGAGCCTTGCCACCACCGCTGTGCGCGACGGCGACGACTTCATCGTGAACGGGCAGAAGACCTGGTGTTCGCGCGGCGCCTGGGCCGACTGGATCTTCTGCATTGTTCGCACCGACCCCGAGAGCGAACGACACAAGGGTCTTTCCTACCTGCTGGTGCCGGCTGATGCTCCGGGCTTGGAGCGACGGCCGGTCGGTCGGCTCGACGGCGAGCCGGCGTTTGCCGAGTTGTTCTTCGACGACTGTCGCGTCTCAGCCGAGCATCTTCTGGGCGGCGAGGGCGAAGGGTGGGCGGTGGCCATGGCTACCGCGAGTAGCGAACGCGGCCTGAATCTGCGAGCCCCCGGACGCTTCCTGGCCGTCGCCGAGCGGCTGGCCGACCTCTACGCCGAGACGGTATCCGCCGAAGCGCCGGAGGGAGCGTTCGAATCGGGTTTCGCGGCCGAGGTTGCCGACGCCTGGATCAAGGCCCAGGCCTATCGGTGGCGAACCTTTCAGAAGGCCGGCGAGCTGGCGGCCGGCGGGACAATGGGTTCCGAAGCCAGCTACATGAAGGTGTTCTGGAGCGAGCTCGATGTGGAGATGCACGCCACCGCGCTTCGGCTTCTGGGCGAGCGAGGCGAGCTGGCTTCGCCATGGATGAGCGGGTATCTCTTCGCGCTGGCCGGTCCGATCTATGCAGGCACCAACGAGGTGCAGCGCAACATCATCGCCGAGCGGGTGCTCGGCCTACCGAGGCGATAGGTCATGGATTTCACCTTCTCGGACGATCAGCTCCTTTTCCGCGACGCGGTGCGCGATCTGCTCACCAATGAATGTTCGCCGACGGCGGTTCGTGCGGCCTGGGAATCACCCGACGGCCGGGTGCCCGGTCTCTGGCAGAAGCTCACCGACATGGGTGTTGTTGGCCTCACGGCTCCCGAAGCTGCGGGCGGCATGGGCATGACCGAACTCGATCTGGTGCTGCTGCTTGAGGAAGCTGGGCGGGTTGCGCTGCCCGAGCCGCTTCTCGATCACACCGCGGTGGGCCTGGCCACGCTCGGCGAACTGCAACCCGAACATTCACTGGTCGCGGCCGGTGCGGCCGGCGAAGCGACGCTGGCGGTTTCCCTCGCTGCCGGGGCCACGATGGTTCTGGGCGCCGAGGAGGCTGACGCTGTGCTGCTTCGGTCGGGCGACGAGCTTCATCTGGTCGAGGCCGACGCGGTTTCGCTCTCGGCGGCGACCTCGGTCGACGAGTCTCGCCGACTCTCGACCATCGAGTGGTCGGCTTCGAGCGCAACGCTTCTCAGCGATGATCCCAACGTCTTGGAGCGGGCTTCCTCGCGGGGCACTCTGGGCGCCTCGGCGATGTGCGTCGGGCTTGCCCAGCAGCTCTTGGACATGACGGTCGAGTACGTGGCCGAGCGCGAACAGTTCGGCAAGCCGGTTGGGGTCAACCAGGCGGTAAAGCATCACTGCTCCAACATGGGTCTCGCAATCGAGTTCGCCCGACCGCTCGTCTACCAGGCGGCGTTCGCGATGGCGTCCGGCTCAGCGACGGCTGCTCGCGACGTGTCGGCGGCGAAGGTCCTGGCGTCTGATGCGGCCGACCTCGCGGCGCGACTCTCGTTGCAGTGTCACGGAGCCATTGGCTACACGGTGGAGTACGACCTGCAACTTTGGCTCAAGCGGGCCTGGACACTCTCAGCAGCCTGGGGAACAGCAGCCCAGCACCGCCAAAAAGTAGCGGCAGCGCTAACTAGCTTGCGCTAGGTGGCTTCCGCGGGCTGCTTCGCAGCCGTCGCAGGTCTTTGCATAGCGGCCGAGTCGACCCTGTCGCTGCTCGGCGCCGCGCTTGTGGCACAGCATGCACTCATCTTCGAAAGCCGGTCCCGAAGCTGCGCCGTTGACGGAGCTGGTTCGGTAGGAGGGAATCGAGGGGAGGGTGCTCATCACAATCTCTTTACGGGGGGATTCTGGGGGGAATTCGAGAGACCGGAACGTCGCTCGAAATGTGCGGCTTCCGTTCTATCGGTTTGCGAACCGGTTCCGACAGGGCCCTCATTGGCTCCGCCGGCTCCGGACTCGCACTATCTAGACACGTTGATTCGGTGAAAAGTCGCGCCCAGTTGAGAGAAATCTCACGAAAAGTGTGAATTTTGGCTCACGTTCCCACAAATTGGGGGTTTTTCGGGGTTAGACCCTCGGAAATACTTCTTCGCCAAACGCCGCGATCTGGTCGATCAACTCGGCTTTTGACTGGTTGGCGAAGCGCACATGCAAGGTGTTGACCCCGGCATCGCGTGCCGATCCGATGGCGTCGGCGAGCTTTTCTGGTGAGCCGCTCATGCCCCAGGGCCCCGGGTCGAACGACGGTTCGCCCACATAGAACATGCCGGGCATCCATCCGATATCGAAGGTGGTATCGCCTCGGCCTGCCTCCTCGGCAGCTTCGTTGATGGTGCTGATGATCTCGGGGTAGGTGTCGAGCGGGTTGCCCATGGGGATGTAGCCGTCGCCGCGGCGACCCGTTCGCTTCCAGGCCGCCTTGCCGGATCCGCCGATCCAGATCGGCAGTGAACCATTCACCGGTTGCGGACCGATGCCGACGTCGTTGTAGGAGTAGGTGGGTCCGTCGAAGCTTACGTACTCGTCGGCATACGCGCCCCGCAACGCGTCGAGGGTCTCATCGAGCAGCTTGCCTCGTTTGGAAAAGTCGACGCCGAGCGCCCGAAACTCGTTCTCGACGTGACCGGCTCCGACGCCAAGGATGGCGCGTCCGCCCGAGAGGTGATCGAGCGTTCCGAAGGCTTTTGCCGTGAGTAGCGGATGTCGGTAGCCGGCGATCAGAACAACCGAGAGCAATCCGATTCGCGAGGTGGCCGCCGCGAGGTAGCCGAGCGTTGCCACGGTGTCGTACCAGGTGGTGGTCATGTTGGCGGCGTACTCGTCATCGGGGATTGCCACGTGATCGCATACGCCGATGAACGACATCGGGCTCTCGTCGCACGCTTGGGCCACGTCGGTGAGGTCGGCTACCGACGCCGAGGCCTCCCATTCGACCCGGAGGGTTTTGGTGAGTGTCTGAATCGGCAGCTGCATGCCATAGATCAGGTCGGTTCCCGAGGTCAAAGAAGTCATGGTGAGAGCCTTGCCGGGTGATGGATGGGTGTCCAGTTTGCGGACGGAATCCAATCTCACCGAGAGTGATCATGGGTTCGATGATTGTGCGTCCGTCATGATTTCTTGGCCCATCTGATGAGCCGCGACTAGCCCGCTGGACCTGGTATCTTCACGAATTGGACCTTCGTGCCCTTTCGCTCACTCTCGGTGTTGTTCTACACTGAGGTTTCCGCGTGTTTCAGCCCTCTGGACTTTTTTTCATGATTTCTCGTGCTTCTTCGGCGCCTGTGTCTTCGCCCATCTCTCGTTCGACGCTCTCCCTCATGGCGGCCGCAATCGTTGCGAGCATGATCGCGAGCGTGCTGGGCTTCGTCGGCCAGCCGCCGGCCGCCGCTCACCATGACCCCAACGTCAACCAGAGCGTCGTTGCCTACGACACCGCGTGGGAGCTCGGCGCCCGGGCCACCCGGGCCGAGATGGTGACCTATCTCGACCACATCGACCAGGCCGGCTTCACCGGGTTCTGGTTCTCCTACCTCACCTCCACCGGTCTCGCTTTCACGTTGCAGAACCAACAGGGAAACCTCGCGGCGAGCTTCGATCAGAACAACGACAAGTGGACTCTCAACCAGCCTTACGCCGATGACATCGAGTGGATGCTCGACGAGGCAGACAACCGTGGACTCAAAGTCGGGTTCGTCGTTGCGTGGGGCGTTCGTTACGTGCACGGCGACTGGCCAGGGGGCATCGCCTGCCAGAACGAAAACCAAGGTCCGCTGCGGGCGTCGAACACCCGCGACTACGGTCAACAGCTCGCCGCTGACTTCGCCAACCACCCAGCGATTGCGTACTGGATTATGGGCGGCGACAACTTCTGCGAGGTCGAAGACTCCCAGATCTGGGCCAACCTCTCCCAGGGCCTTCGCGACGGTGGCGCAGCGCAGCCCATCACCTTTCACTCCTCGCCAATCGGTGGTCGCTACACCGAGTTCGCCAGCCAGCCGTGGATGGATTTCCTCGCGGTCGAAACCGGCCACTGCATGACCGATACCCGCCTCGAAGAGGTGCTTACCGGCATCGTCAACGATCCCAACCAGTCCTTTGGCAAGAAGGTCTACGCCGCCGAGACCCGCTACGAAGCGTTCGAGCCCACGTGGGACGGCTGTGCAGCGCACGGTCCGGGCAATCCCGTCCAGGCGCAACACATCGATGCCGATGCGCGAGCGGCACTTCGCTCCGGCGTCGACGGCCTGATGTTCGGCCACAACACCCGATGGCTCTGGGAGCCTGGCACCGACTACATCAACACCCTCGGCTCGCCCGGCGAGCAGGCGTTCCTCAACGTCGTGCGTCCACACCTGGCGTCGCCCACCACCAACCCGCCGACCACCACGTCGACGACCACCACTACGACAACAACCACCACGACTACCACGACGACCACCACGATCCCGCCGGTCGTCGTCGAGTGTCTGGGTCGTGAAGCCACCATTGTTGGAACCTTCCGCGACGACGTCATCGTCGGCACCCCGGGCCGCGACATCATCCACGGCCTCGGCGGCGACGACGTCATTTCGGGACTCGATGGCGACGACCTCATCTGCGGCGGCGCCGGAAAAGACAAGATCTACGGCGGCGGCGGAGCCGACCGTCTTCTCGGCGAGGCCGGAAACGACGAGCTTCGCGGCGGCGGAGGCAAAGACGGCCTCTTTGGCCAGGACGGTCGCGACCGACTCTTCGGGAGTACCGGCAACGACATTCTCGATGCGGGTAACGGCCGAGACCGCCTCGAGGGCGGCAAGGGCAGCGACACACTTCGCGGTGGTGCCGGATCCGACAACCTTCTCGGCGGGCCTGGTGCCGACAGCTGTCACGGCGGAACCGGTACAAACAAAACGAAGTCCTGCAAGTTCATCCAGTAGGGCTCCCAAGGTTGGTGTCCCTGAGCCTTCTAGGCTCTGTGGCAGCCTAGAGATGCTGCTTCTTCAGTAGAATCTCTCCCACCCCCCCAGAATCAGTTCCGAGGTTGTTCGCATTGGTCCTACGTCAGTCGGTCTCGCCTTCTTCTGCTCGCTTCCCGGCGTCACGAGAAACCACGCTTCCGTATGCTGCGCTCGGTGTTCTCACGGTTCTGGCGCTTGTGCTGAGTGTCGTGGCCGCCACCCCGCCCGCTGCTGCACATCACGATTCGGGTGACCATCGCGATCAGGTGGAGTTATACGACACCGCCTGGGATCTTCCGACCCGGGCCACCGACGCCGAGATCATTGAGTACCTCGACCACATCGATGCGGTTGGATTCACCGGCTTCTGGGTATCGTTCCTGCCGCTCGACGGATGGGCACTCGAGCAGACCTATGAACTCGGCGTGTTTCCAGCCTGGCAGGACGAAGACGGCAACTTCGGCTTCAATTTCCAGCACAAGAAGCGGATGAACTACATCCTCGATGAGGCGTTGGCGCGCGATCTCAAGGTGGTCATGGCGCCCGCCTGGGGCGTTGGCTATATCCACGGACATTGGTTCGAGGGGTCCTGTGAAAACCTCAACGAAGGTCCGCTTGATCGCTCTAATGCCCGGGCGTACGGAGTCACCGTGGGAGAGCTGTTCGGTCAGCATCCAGCGCTTGACCGCTGGCTGCTTGGGGGCGACAACTTCTGCAACGTCGAGGACAGTCGTATCTGGACCAACATGGCGCGGGGCCTCCGCGCCGCCGATGCCGAGCAGCCGATCGGGTACCACACACCATCGGGCCGCGAAGACCACACGCGGTTCTCCGACCTGGGCTGGCATGACTTCTTCGCACCACAGACCTCGCACTGCACCAAGCCCAAGGAGGCTGGCTCCGAGCTGGCCGCGCTGGTCAAAATCGCCGGCGACAAACCGGTGTTTGCAGCCGAACTTCGATACGAGGCCATTGAGCCCCCGTGGGAAAATTGCAACGTCCATGGTCCCGGCGACCCGGTGACCGCGCAGGATGTTCTCGACGACGTCCGCGAAGCCACCGAGGCTGGTGTAGCCGGAGTCGTCTATGGCCACAACGAACGGTGGCAGTGGGGCGGCACGGTGGCCGAGGCAAAAGGCCGACCCATGGCGTCGCTCGGCGCTCCGGGTGAGCGGCTGGCCATCCAATACCTCCGCAACCAGGGTGTGCTCCCCGGCGCAACCGCACCGGTCGTGAAGTGTGATGGCCTCACCGCGACCATCATCGGCACGTCGGGCAACGACGTCATCACGGGCACCAAGGGTGTCGACATCATCGCCGGACTCAACGGCAACGATGTCATCAGCGGTCTCGGCGGACGCGACAGAATCTGCGGTGGGAACGGCAACGACCGGATCAACGGCGGGAGCGGCAACGACCGAATCATTGGCGGTGCGGGCAACGACCGGCTACTGGGTGTGGGCGGTCGCGACCTTTTGATCGGCGGCGATGGCGCGGACTTCTGCAACGGAGGCAAAGGGCGCAACACTGGGAAGACTTGTGAAACCCAGAAGAACATCCGCAACTAGCGCTACGCCCGCACAATCCAACCCCGGTGAAGAACTCGCAGAAGCGCTACGAGCGCTCAGCGTGCACCTGCAGTCCACCGAGATCTCCAATGAGCTCTTGAGCGAGGCCGCCTCGACGATTCGGTCACTCACTGAAGCACTTCCGGGCGAACCTCGGCTTCGTTGGTACGAGGATCGAAGCCACGTCTCGGGTGGGGTTTCCAGCTACCGCCCGCACACGCTCTTTCACGGCGCCCAGAGCCCGTTGGCGATTCCGTTCCGGGTCGAGGAGGAACACCGCGACGACGGCAGCCTTGGTCTGGTCGGTCGGGTCACCGTGGGTCGCCTGTACGAGGGCCCACCGATGACCGTGCACGGCGGGTATCTGGCCGGTCTTTTCGATGCCATCCTCGGCGATACCCAGCGCGTGGTGCCAGGCGATCCGGCAATGACCGGCGTGTTGGAGATCCGCTACCCCCAGCGCACGCCGCTCGAAACGCCGCTGTTCTTCCGGAGCTGGGTGGAGAGCGACCGGGGTCGGAGGTTGTTGATCAGGGCCACCTGCCAGATCGAGGGTGGCGACGGAAGCGTCACCGCCGAAGCGAAGGGGTTCTTCGTGCGGGTTCCACTCGATCGCCTCCGCAAAGGTTCCTAATGTTCGGCGCCAACTCGGGCGTAGCGCTGTGGGTTCCGTAGGCTGGGCACAGTGACCACCGATCCTCCGCGCATCGTGTTTCTCTGCACTGGTAATGCCGCACGCTCGGTGATGGCAGCCACGATGTTTGCCGACCGGGCGAAGGCCCAAGGCGTTCGGTTCGACGTGGTCAGCGCGGGCACCCATGTCATCGAGGGCCTTCCGATGAGTACCCGCACCCGCAACGCACTCAGCGGTGTCGGCCATGCCAATCCCGGTCACCGTTCGCATCAGTTGAGCGCAAGCGACGTGGCAAACGCTTCGCTGGTGGTGGCGATGGAGCCCGGCCACCTCACCTACCTCGAACGCGAGTTTCCTCAGGCGCGAATCCGCGCCGGGCTTTTCCCTCGACTGGTGCAGTTGCTCGAAGGCGATGGTGCCGCGGGCGTGCCGCTCGCCGATCGGGTCGATGCGTTTGGGCTGGCCAGTATCGGTCCGGCTCCCGAGGATGAAGTGGTCGACCCGGCGGGCGGCGAGCAACCCGAGTTCGACGCCTCGGCCGCCGAGCTGACCCTGCTGGTCGATCGGCTGCTGACCCAAACCGTCGCGGCTGCGCCGCCCCTTCGCACCGTCGCGAGCCTGGTGCCTTCGGCCACCGACCTGCTTCTGGCGCTCGGGCTGGGGGATGGTCTGGTCGGGATCTCCCATGAATGCGACCATCCGGCAGCCGTGGGGCTGCCTATCGTGACATCCAGCGAGGTGGGCGCGGCCGGAATCGAAGGAGGCGACGACCCGGGCGATATCGATGCCGCCGTGAGCGAGGCGCTTGCGTCCGGCGTTGCCTTGTATCGCACCGACCGAGAGCTCCTGGCGGAGCTTGCCCCGGAGTTCGTCGTGGCGCAGGAAATCTGCGATGTCTGTGCGGTTTCTGGTCCGGCAGTGCGGGCGATCCTTCCCGACGAGTCGACGTTGTTGAC
>CAZGVQ010000093.1:0-9889 GCA_964529355.1 uncultured Acidimicrobiales bacterium | reverse complement strand
ATCGGTGTTCTGGTACCTGGTCGCGTTTGCTGGTTTCGGGGTGGCGGCCTGGTCGAACGAGCGTCAACCGCTGCCCACCTGGCTGCTCTGGGCTGTGCCTATCGGGTTCCGACTGCTGCTCCTCACCACCACCCCCACGTTGAGCGACGATGTCTACCGCTACCTGTGGGACGGCCATCTGGTGTCGCAGGGAGTGAGTCCTTTCGCCCACGCGATCAGCGACCCGGCGGTCGATCAGTTCTCCATCGAAGCGCGTGACCTGGCCAACAACCGCGATCTCGCTTCGCCCTACCTCCCCACCGCACAAGGGGTGTTCGGTCTGGCTGCGGTGCTGTTTCCCTCGGTGCCGCTCACGATGCAGATGATCATGGTTGCGTTCGACCTCGCCATCGCCGGACTCATCGTTCGCCTCCTCAAATTGTCGAACCTGCCCACTCATCGGGTGCTGCTCTACCTCTGGAACCCGCTGGTGATTGTCGAGCTGGCCCACGGCGCTCATCTCGATGCGTTGATGGTGGCGTTCGCGATGGCTGCGCTGGTCTGCACCTTCGACCCGAAGTTCATCGGCCGGTGGGGCGGTGCATGGAGTCCGTCGTTGCTTGCGTTGGCCACCCTCACCCGTGTTCTGCCGCTGTTGCTGGTCGCGGTGCTGTTCTGGCGATGGAACTGGCGTCAGCGGTTCATCTACGGCGCAGTGGCTGTTGGCCTGACGGTGCCCTGGGGAATCCGCCCCGGGTTCGGACTCACCGGCGAACAAGATGGCACCGGCGTTTTTGGCGCCGCCCGCGAATACTCCGACTCGTTCCGGTTCAACAGCGGCATCTACCACTGGTACGAAACGTGGGTCGGTGGCCGCGGCCTCGACGACAAGGGGTGGGATGAGCCGGTGCAGCTCGCCAAGATTCTGGTTGGGTTGGTGGTCGCGGGAGCCTTGCTGATGGTGTTCGTTCAGGCTCGGTCGATGGTGGGTCCCCGAGCGCATTTACGACTCGCCGTGGTCGCCCTGGGGATCTACGTGGTGCTCACCCCGGTGCTGCATCCCTGGTACACCGTGATGCTCTTTGCCCTGTTGCCGTTCCTCGCACCCTCCGACGATGAGCCCAAAGCTCAGTGGGCGCTGTTGGCCCCGTGGATGTATCTGGCCGCTGCGCTTGTCCTGTCGTATTTCACCTACGAGGACCCCCTGGCGTTCGCAGAGCGCGAATGGGTGCGCAAGACCGAGTGGCTACCGACCCTCGGCTTGCTTGGGGTGGTCGGCGTGATGGGGCTGTTCGGATTGTTCGGCACTACTCGTCGAGTGATGCCAGGACCTCGCGGCCGATAGCCACGGTACGTTCGGCGATGACCCTCACCGAGTCGAATTGCGGAAGGTCGCCGCTGAGGTCTTCGTTGAAGTAGATGTCGCTGGCTGACGCAAACGGTTCGGGCAGGCCATCGAAGCCCAGGATCAGTCCGATCAGGCCCGCGGAGGTGGTGATGTTGTTGTCGGCGTCCCAGCCAGCCAGCCCGGCGATGTTGATGGTTTCGCGAAGATCGCCTTCGCCGTAGAGCAACGCCATGATGGTGGTGGCGAAGTTCACCCGGCTGGCCCACCACTCGGGGTCGGTGTCGTACGCGTCGCCGATGAGCTGACGGGTGACCCGCCAGTCGGGGTTTTCGCCGTGCCAGGCCACCACGTTGTCGTAGATCTCCGCGATGACCGTGTCGTCGTCGATGAGATTTCGCCCGCTGTCGAGCAGGGCCGCAATGTCGGCAGCTTCCGGGCCCTCGGCGCGCTGGGGGATGGCGAAGGCGTTTGCGTAGAGGCTGGCGTAGAAGGCGCTGGCCTCCACCGCTGGGCCGGTATTGGTGACGCGGGCGAAGAAGGTGGCTCGGCGGCGGGCCTCGTCGGGGCGGCCCGGGGTGATCATGCCGAACAGTTCGGTTTCGAGTTGGGCGTCCATCGACCACGCGCCTTCAGGATTGTTCTCGGCCGATCCTGTGTCAGGCGGAACGAAACCGTCGTCCATCAGGTCGCGGGCCGCTCGTGTGGCAACCCAGATATCGCCGTTGAGGTGGTCGACCCATTCGTCGCGGATCTGCTCGTAGGTGGGGTCGATGCTGTGGGTCTCCATGATGTGGAGATCGAGCCACTCGACGTGGGTGTCGTCGTCGGTCGACCACTGATCGAGTAGCACCAGGTCGATGGAGTCGCCGGGCCCCGGCTCGTCGAGCCAGATGCCCTCCACGGGAAGACCCGAGTGGTTGGCCACCATGATCGTGGCCCACGCGCCATGAACCCGGTCGAGGTACCGGTCGTCATCGAACGGGGTTGTGGTGGTGTTTGGGGTCGCCGAGCAGGCCGTTGCAACGATCAGGAGCGCTACGAACAAGGCGAAGGGTTGAGGAACGGTCGCGAGTATCGGTCGGGTCACCGGTACTGTGGTGCCGTGGCGTCGATCCTCTTTGCCCATCCTCTCTTCCTATCGAAGAACGCCGATGAACAGGCGTCGTCGAGTCCGTATTTCCCGCTCGGACTGCTGTATCTGGCGGGCTACGTTCGCGAGCAGGGCCACGAGGTCGCGATCTTCGACGGCACCTTTCAGGACGACGAGTCGGCGTTTGCCGCGGCCTTGGAACAGCACCAGCCCGACCTGGTTGGTATCTCGGCCCTTTTGCCCACGCGCGACGCGGCACTCACGCTGGCCCGTATGGCTGCTGCCCAGAATGTGACCGTGGTACTCGGAGGACCCGATCCCACGCTGTCACCGGCGGCGTACCTGGCCGAAGCCACGGTCGACATGGTGGTGCACCACGAAGGCGAACAAACGATCACTCGATTGCTCGACCTCGTCGACGGCGAGCAACTGACCTTGGACTCAATCGCCGACGAGCCTGGCATCGCGTATCGCACCGATGGCTTGATGAAGGTGAACGAACCGCGCGAACCCATCGCCGATCTCGACACGCTTCCACTGCCCGCCCGTGACCTGATCGATATGGATCGCTACCTGCAAACGTGGGAGACCGACAACGGTTACTCGTCGATGACCATCTCGACGTCGCGCGGCTGTCCGTACGGCTGCGACTGGTGCACCGATGCGGTGCACGGCACAGATTTTCGGCAACGATCGCCCGAGAGCGTCGCCGAGGAAATGCGACATCTCAAAGCCACCTACAACATCGACCGACTTCGCATGGTCGACGACGTCGACGCCATCGAGCGCGGCTGGCTCGACGAGTGGGCCGATGCCGCCCAGCAGGCCGATGCGGTGATCCCCTTCGAGGCACTCAACGACCTCGAACGCCAGGACATCCCACTTCTCGATGTGCGCGACAGCCTTTGAAGTCGCCGCAACGTGTTTCTCCCCACCGTGAGCGGGGATCTCCACTCGCCGCCGGCCGATCCGTCGACCGCCGGATGAACTTTTTCGAAAACGGATCGCCATACCTCACGCATCCGTTGCTGACCGTCGAGCGTTCTGTCGCCGACATCGCCCAGGTCGCCGAACTCGTCGGCGGATTGAGCGAGCATTCGAGCGTGGTCGATCTGGGTTGCGGCTTTGGACGCCATGCTCTGGTGCTCGCGTCCCAAGGACATTCGGTGATTGGATTCGACCCCTCGGTCACCATGATCAGCACCGCCCAACAGGCAATCGCCGACCAGCAAACCGAGACGCCGGGGTCAGCGGAGTTTCACGTGGGTGCGGCTGCAGACGCGGCGACCGCCCTCAAGGCCGGTTCGGTCGACCTGGCGTTGTGTCTGTTCACCACCTTTGGCCAGCGCAGTACCGATCTGGCTTCTGACGCGAGCACCACCACGCTTCTGGAAACGGCAGTCACGCTGCTGAAACCGGGTGGCTCGTTGGTGCTGGAACTGCCCGACCGCGACCGGGCGGTTGCCCTGTTGGTCGCCGAGGAGCAGCTTGGGCCGACCTTCGTCACCCGACGCTACGACCAGACCAACCAGGTACTTCACGAGCGATTTGAGACACCCGACGGCGACTTCGATCTGGCCTATGAGCTCTTTTCGCCCGACGAGCTTCGCGAGATGATCGCCGATGTCGGACTCGAAGAGGCGGCCTTTGCCGACCAGGCGCTCGTGCCGCCGCCTCTGACCTTCATGACCTTCGTTGCCCGACGACCCGGGCGAACCCGGTAGCTCGCGGGAAGGCCTGGACCGTGCCCGACTGGCTGCCGTGGCCTGACGTTTCGGAGTGGTTGACCGCCGAGGTCATCGACCAACTCATCGACGGCGCGCTGCTGACCATCGGGGTCACCATCGTCACCTGCATCACAGCTCTGGTCGTCGGTGTGGTGCTCGCCTCGCTGCGTACGGTTGGCCCTCCATCCGCCCGCCGATTTTCGGCGGCGGTTACCGAGGTGTTTCGCAACATTCCGGCACTGATCCAGATCATCTTCTTTGCGTTTGCAGTGCCCAATGTCGTGCCGCTCGAGACGCGTCGGCCGCTGTTTTTCGACAACGCCTTCGTCGACGCGGTCGGCGCAATTACCGGTGTGCCGATCCCGTACTATCTGCTGGCCGCATCGCTGGCACTTACCCTCAACACCGGTGCTCACCTGGCCGAACTCATCCGGTCGGGGATGCAGACCATCCCGACCGAGCAGCTCGAAGCGGCCCGATCGCTTGGGGCAACCGTGGGCTCGTCGACACGAACCGTGCTGATTCCCGGTGGTATCCGCGCCGCGTTCCCTGCGGTGTCCACCCGGCTGGTGCACAATATGAAGAACACCGCGCTCGTGTCGTTCGTCGCCGTACCCGATCTGTTCCAGGTCATCCAGGGATCGATTACCCGCACCTTCCGCGCCACCGAGTTTCTCGTGCTGGCCGCCGTGCTCTACCTCGCGCTGTCGGGCGTTATGACCTTTGGACTCCAGCGGATTGAATCTCGACTTTGGCGAGGCCGGGCTATCCGGAGGGATATCGGTGTCTGAGCAGATCCGATTCCTGATCGACCAGCTGCCCAACCTTCTGTGGGGGTTCCCCAGCCGGCGCCCCGGCGGCTTGGTGATGACCTTCATTCTCACGGCCGTGGCCGTGGGCGTCGGGTTTTTCCTTGCCGCCGCTGTGGCGCTTGGCCATCATTCGAAGTTCGCCCTCGTGCGAGTTCTCAGCCGTGGCTACGTTCGAGTCGTCCGCGGCATTCCACTCATCGTGTTGCTTGTGCTCTTGTTGCAGATTCTGAGCACCGGTGTACTGGGTTTTTCGGTTTCGGTGCTCACCTCGGCGTTGGTAACGCTGGTGCTGTACTCAAGCGCCTACCAGGCCGACATCATCCACACGGGTATCGCCTCGGTGCCACAGCAACTGCTCGACGATGCCCGCCTTCACGGCGCCGGATGGTTCCAGTTGGCTCGCACGGTGAGCCTGCCGCACAGCCTTCGCGTCATGCGGCCGGCACTGGCCGGCCAGCTCATCACGGTGTTCAAAGACACCTCTGTGGTGGTGGTGATCGGGGTGGCGGAACTAACCACGAACGCGCGAATAGCCTTGGGTGGCGATGTGAACAATGCTCCCTTTTGGGTTGCAACGTACTTGTTGGTGGGAACCATCTACTTCGCCTTTGCGTTATTTCTTTCGCTGCTCATTGAGCGAAGAGGAACGCGATCGCCGAGAACCGGCGCCCGCAAACATACCTACCCATCGATCCCCAACGGTTAGTCCCCGAAAAGAGTCATGAAGCAAACAATTCGTACCCGAACGTCCGCCGTAGCTCTTTCGACGGCGTTATTCCTTTCGGCCTGTTCGGGAGGTGGGACCGAGGTCGGCAGTAGTGGCGAGGTCGGGTCGGCGAGCGCCGACAGCGCCGCCCCATCGGCCGAGGTCGAGCTCACCCAGGGAGGCTCGATCGTCGATTCGGTAGCCGAGGCGGGCACGGTCCGTATCGGCGTGCGAAACGACAACCCGCCGCTGAGCTTTATCGATGACTCGGGTGAGTGGGTCGGGTTCGACCTCGATCTTGCCAACGCCGTAGGTGCGGAGCTGGGCGTCGATGTCGAGCTCGTTCCGGTCGATGGCACCACCCGCATCACGTTCCTCGAGGGGGGCCAGGTCGACATGTCGGTCGCCTCGATGAACCACACCCGCGACCGCGACGAAGCAATCGACTTCAGCATCACCTACTTCTGGGACGCCCAGTCGTTTCTGGTGCGTACCGGTACCTACACAAACATCGACGAGCTCTTCGGCGAGACCGTTGCAGCCAACGCCGGAAGCTCGGTCATCGACTCCTGGAACACCTACGTCGCCGATGCCGGCGGCACCGCCAGTGAGATCGTGGAATTCGACGACAAGCTCGCAGCGATCGAAGCGTTGCGAAGTGGTGCCGTCGAGGGCTACTCCGAGGACAACGTCACCTTGCTGTCTCTCGCGGCCGGCGACCCCGACCTCACCCTTCTGCCGGGCGGTCACAACGTGGTGCAGTTTGGAATCGGCGTTCCCGAGAACGACTCCGAATGGCGTGACGATGTCAACATCGCACTGCAGGAAGTCTGGAAATCAGGCGAGTTTGAAGTGCTCTACAACCAGTGGTTCGTCGACGATGGCCGCATCATCGACCTTCCCCTCGGTGGGCAGATGGAGATCTGGCCCTGATTTCCGTTGAGCTCCGCGGCGTCTCAAAGTCGTTTCCCGATACGGGAATCGACGCGGTTGTCGACCTCACCCTGCAGGTCGCCCCTCGCGAACGCCTGGTGCTCCTCGGGCCGTCGGGTTGCGGAAAGTCCACGGTTCTCCGGCTCATCGCCGGGCTCCTGCTGCCAGATCGTGGCGATGTTTGTTTCGACGGCCGGTCGATGCTCGACGTTCGCCCCGAGCGTCGGCGGGCCGTGATGGTCTTCCAGAACCACGCCCTGTTTCCCTATCGAACCGTGGGCGAGAATGTCGCATACGGCCTCAAGATCGCCAAGATCCCAAGGGCCGAGCGCGTCGAACGAGTGGCGGCGGCGCTTCGATCGGTGCGACTCGACGGTTTCGCCGACCGCTGGCCCGACGATCTCTCGGGTGGACAACAACAGCGGGTGGCATTGGCCCGGTCACTGGTTGTCGAGCCCGATGTCTTGCTGCTCGACGAGCCGCTGAGTTCGCTCGACCGCGAACTGCGCCTCGAGGTGCGTGAAACGATTACTGCGGTTCAAGCCGAATCCGGCGTTACCACGGTGATGGTCACCCACGACCAGGATGAAGCGCGCGAGGTCGCCGACCGGATCGCGGTGATGCTCGACGGGCGACTCCAACAGGTGGGTCGGCCCGACGAGGTATTCTCGAATCCGGCTACCGGCGAGGTCGCGCGGTTCCTCGGGTCGACCACATGAACTTCCTCAACAAGCTGGCTGATACCAGCAATCCCGCCCGGGCCGCGCCGCTCTGGCCATTGGTACTGGCCCGCATGCTCATGGGTGTCCTGTGGCTGTTCTCGCTGCGGTGGAAGCTTCCACCGGACTTTACGTCGGACAGTGAGAGATCTCTTCGAGAATGGTTGGAACTCGAAGTGGAACACGCAGCGTTAGGTATCTATGGCGATGTTATCGAAAACGTGGTGTTACCGAACTTCACGCTCTTCGCGTGGTTGGTTTTTCTCACCGAACTCTTCGTTGGCCTCTCGCTTCTTTTTGGTCTGTTCACCCGTGTTGGTGCCTTTGTCGGTGTCCTCTTGTCGCTCAACCTTCTCGTTGGACTTCTCGAGGTTCCCGGCGAATGGCCATGGGCATATGTGATGATGGCAATGTGGCACGGAACGCTTCTTGTTTCCCGTGCTGGACACGTCATTGGGATCGACGGGATACTCGGTCGAGAACCAGCGCCCTCATAATCAAACTCGAAACTCCGAAATGGATAATCATGGCAAATGTATTGGATAATCTGAAGCAAGGCGCGTCGGCGGACGGCATGTCTGGCGGCATATCTGGCGGGCAGTCCGAAGGAACCGGAGGAAAGGGATCCTTCGGTGTTTCGATGCTTCGCATCACGCTGGGAATCATCATTCTCGCCACCTGGCTCGACAACGTCCGCAACGACTTCTACGACGGCGACAACTTCGAGGGCTTCTTCAACTGGGCATTCACCCCGCACCCGGACGGCAACGGCAGTTCGTTGACCTTCTTCAAGTCCTTCCTCGACGCAACGTTGCTGCAGAATGCCGAACTCTTCGGATGGGCGCAGACCCTTGGCGAACTCACCCTCGGCATCCTGGTTCTTCTCGGTATCTTCACCCGTGCGGCAAGCCTTGGAGCGGCGGCCTTCTTCTTTGGCCTATTCCTCACCTACTTCGGTGGCGAAGAGTGGATCTGGACCTATGTGATCCTCGTAGCATCCTCACTAACGGTCTTCCTCAACTATGGTGGCCGCATGCTGGGAGTCGATCAGGTAATCGCGAAGATGCGAGGCGACTCCCCCGGAAATCTTCTCTGGTAACAGTGACATCGATTCCCCTGCTCATTGCGACGGCCGCCATTTATATGGTGGCCTCGCTTTTACTTTTCGTCTTCGGCGCAAACCTGATCCGGTTTGCGTTCCTGGTCTGGCGAAACGGACGTCCACAGCCGTCTCCGGTGCCCGCCGTGCCGGTCGACCAGCTGCCGATGGTCACGGTGCAACTGCCGATCTACAACGAGTTGTACGTCAGCAAGAGGGTTATCGACGCCGCGTGCGCCATGGACTATCCGGCGCATCTTCTCGAAATTCAGGTACTCGACGACAGCACCGACGAGACCTCGAAGGTCATCCGCCAAACCGTTGACGCGGCGAAGCAGGCCGGCGTCAACATCGTCCACCTGCACCGCACCGATCGCACCGGGTACAAGGCGGGCGCTCTCGCCGAAGGCCTCAAGACGGCCACTGGCGAGTTCGTGGCGATCTTCGATGCAGACTTCGTGCCGCCGACCGACTTTCTCCAGCGCACCATCCCGCACTTCGAGCAATCCGACATCGCCTTCGTGCAGGCCCGCTGGGGGCACCTCAATCGTGAGTACTCCTGGCTGACGCGGCTACAGGCCTTGGCCATCGACGGGCACTTCCTGGTCGAACAGGCCGGCCGCGGTCTTAAGGGCTACTGGTTCAACTTCAACGGAACCTGTGGCGTCTGG
The DNA here is from genome assembly GCA_964529355.1 of uncultured Acidimicrobiales bacterium. Lineage (GTDB taxonomy): Bacteria > Actinomycetota > Acidimicrobiia > Acidimicrobiales > SHLQ01 > CALLQB01. The sequence goes on along the minus strand of CAZGVQ010000093.1, from coordinate 805 downwards.
CGCAAGACGGCTATCGCCGATGCTGGTGGATGGACCGCTGACACGCTCACCGAAGATCTCGACCTCTCCTACCGCGCGCATCTGGCCGGATATCGAGGCCAGTTCCTCCCTGATCTGGTCGTTCCCGGCGAGCTCCCCGCGCACGTTCCGGGATTTCGTCGCCAGCAGCACCGCTGGGCGCGAGGCTCGCTTGAGTGCGCATCACGGCTGTTGCCGAAGGTCTGGCGGGCCGATGCATCTCGCGCCACCAAGTTCCAGGCATCGGTGCACCTGCTGTCCTACGGCATCCAGATTCTCCTGCTGTTGCTTACCCTGATTTATCCCATCGTGGTGCTCGCCAGCATGGAGCTGCCCGGGTTCAGCACGCTCTTTGGTTTGGGGTATCTCTTCGCTCTCACCTCCTTTGCACCCGGCATCTTCTTCGTCGTCGGACAGCACCAGTCCGGGCGCCGGTGGGTACGCGAGATTCCCCGGATTATGGCGGTCACGGTGTACGGCTCAGGACTCATGGTCAACACCGCGCGGGCCGCGATCGAGATCTTCACCAAGCCAAACCCCGAGTTCGAGCGCACCGCGAAGTTCGGTATCGAGGCCGACGAGGATGACGCCGCGTCATGGACCCAGAAGCGCTACCAACTCGACATCGACCGCATCGTGTTCTTCGAGCTGGCGCTCGGCCTGTACAGCGCCTTCTCCGCGTGGGTCGCCTACGACCACGGCAACTGGGGCATCTTCATCTATGCGGTCATCTTCAGCGCAGGCTTGCTCGCCGTCACCGCTGCCACCACCGCCCACAGCGTCATGT
>CAZGVQ010000092.1:7403-9912 GCA_964529355.1 uncultured Acidimicrobiales bacterium | reverse complement strand
GTACTCGGGGCTTACCCCACAGGCGTCACGGTTGTTGCGTCACCCTATGGCGATGCCACCGACACCGCCCGGGCCATGATCATCGGCTCCTTTGGTTCGGTGTCTCTCGATCCGCCACTGGTGCAGTTCATGCCGGCGAAGTCTTCGAAAACGTGGGAAGAGATGGCCCCGGCCGGGAAGTACTGCGTCAACGTGTTGGCCGGCGACCAGAAAGACGTGTGCAACAAATTCTTCGTGAAGGACGTTGACCCGTTCAGCGAGGTCGAGTGGGAGATGACCGAGAACGGGTCGCCCCGCATCGCCGGCTGCCTGGCATGGATCGACTGCAACGTGTGGGAGACGGTCGACGCCGGTGACCATTGGATCGTCATTGGCGAGGTCGTCGCAATGGGCCACAACGGTCCGGAAGACGGAGATGATGCGGGCTGTGTCGGCGAGCCGTTGCTGTTCTTCAAGGGCGGCTACGGCACCTTTCAGGAGCTGTAGTGCCCATCTACGCGCTGGGCGAAAACGAGCCCCGGATCGACCCGCAGGCCTATGTGCACCCCGACGCCGTCATCATCGGCGACGTGGTGATCGGCCCCGAGTCAACCGTGTGGCCGTGCGCGGTGATGCGCGGCGACGACGGCGGCATCGTGGTTGGCGCGCGGTCGTCGATTCAGGACGGATCCATCATCCATTGCCTGTCCAACAAGCCCACCATCATCGGTGACGACTGCACCATCGGGCACAACGTGCACATGGAAGGCTGCGACATCGCCAACAAAGCACTCATTGGTTCAGGTTCCATCGTGCTGCCCTTTGCCCAGATCGGCGAGGAGGCCATCGTGGGCGCCAACGCGGTTGTCACCCAGGGTCTCGTGGTGCCGGCTCGAGCAATGGCGCTGGGTATCCCGGCCAAGGTCCGCGAGGATTCTGTCGAGCCGGGGGTCACCATGCTCAACGCCGACATGTACCGCGAACGCGGGCATTACTACCGCGAGAACCTGCGCCGACTCGACTAGTCCGCCACTCCTAGTCCGCTACTAGGGGCAGAGCTGGGCGATCAGCGACTCGGCGTTCACCGTGGCCCGGTTGTACCCGAGACCGTCACGGTCGTCGGCGAACCGCCAGCGCTGGCAGAGCGAGTTGGTGAGTTCGGCTGCCTCGGCATCGGGAAGCGAGTCGAGCGCATCGACGAGGGTCGGAGTGGCATCGGCCGAGAGTTGTCCGAGGTATCGCATGTCGATCGACTCGATCTTGTCGGTGGCGCCCGTGTTGTAGCGGGCCACGATGGCTTCGGGGTTGGCCACGTTGAGACCGAAGACCACCAGCAACAGCACGCTGATGGTTGCGCCCACAAACCAGTCGCGGTCGGAGTTCCATCCCCAGAGCTTGGCGGCAAGCAGTATGAAGATGAGGCCGATGGTCGCGGCTCCGATCAGGGCGAAGGTACGCAGCATGGTGAGCTCATCGATTTCGATGAACAGCAGCAACCGGCGTACCGACATGGCGGTGATGATCATGGTGAGACCAATCGCCAGTGCGGAGGCGTTGCGGAGTCGGCGGTGGGTGACGGGGTTGGCCTCTTTGGTGATGGCCGGCACCAGCATGAGCGTGGCCAGCGTGATTACCGAGACCCAGAGCAGCTGGAAGAACCCCGAGCGGGCGAAGTCGCGAATTTCCTCGTGGCTGAACGTGGTGTTGAGAATGTCGACGATCTGGGTTCCGACGAAGAGCCCGTAGAGCCCGACGAAGCCGAGCACGATGACCAGCGAGGTGGTGGGCGCAAGGATGCCGGTGCCGGGAATCTCGAAGTCGGTCCGATCGGCCTGGGCAGCCCGGAGCAACATGACCACGATGAGGACGCCGATGGCGATGAGCGCCACATGGCCGAAGATTCCAGTCGTGCCGAGCCAGCTGAAGATCGACGCGAACTCGTTGTCCGCCTGCGCGAGGAGGATGCCCACCACCAGGAGGATAGGAGTGGCGATGGCCAAGCCGGTGATGCTCTGACGCACGGTCTCGCGGTTCTGGCCGGCTGAGAGTTCGACCACGCTCTTGGTGGCGTACGGGCCGGCCATGATGCCGTCTTCGATGAAATAGGCCCCCGACTGAAGCAGCCAACTGAACCGGTAGTCGAAGAACCGTCCGCGCTTGCTGAGCGCAACGCCAAGGCCAAAGAGGCCAACGATGGCGATGATGTCGAAGGCGATGACCGGGGCGCTGGCGCGGATGGCGAGCCACAGGCCGAACACCGGGGCCAGCCCGACCAGGACCTTCGATGCCCTGGACTCCAGCATGCCGCTGAAAAGCAGCACGCCAGCAACCAGCGCGATGGCGACCGTGGCCGCGATGCTGTTGGGATACTGGCGTAGCGCCAGGTTGATTCCCACGCCGGCCACCATCGAGGTCGCTAGCGCCTTCGCGCTGAGCAACGGAACCTGTGGAGTCTCGTTCTGGCGTGCCGGGTCGCCCGGCGGGGCCATGGTGCGGTCACCCGCCGTGACAGTGCCTCCCAGACCAGTGC
>CAZGVQ010000092.1:0-7303 GCA_964529355.1 uncultured Acidimicrobiales bacterium | reverse complement strand
TCCCAGACCGGTGCTTCCCAGGTCATTTCCATCATTGTCAGTTCCCATACACCCTGAGAGTACGAGTGGGTCGTGACACCTGGCAATGGATGAGAAATAGCGGTTTTGTGAAGATTCAGGGCGGTAGTCTCATGTCCTATGGCAGAGATGACGATCTCCCTTCCCGACGGATCAACCAGGGCATTGCCCGAGGGATCCTCGGCCTTCGACCTTGCGAGCGATATCGGACCCGGACTGGCGAAAGCTTCGCTTCTGGCCCGGGTCGACGGCACCGAGGTCGACCTCGACGCGCCGCTTACCGATGGGGTGACGGTCGAACTCATCACCGAGCAGTCCGACGATGCGCTCCACACCATCCGCCACTCCACGGCTCATGTCATGGCCCAGGCCGTGCAGGAGCTCTATCCCGGTACGCAGCTGGCCATCGGCCCGCCCATCGACGATGGCTTCTACTACGACTTTGAGTTGCCTGACGGCCAGACCCTCAGCGACGACGATCTGGCCGCCATCGAGGAACGGATGAAGGCCATCGTCAAGGCCGATCAGCCCTTCGAGCGCCACGAGCTCGATGTGGCCGAGGCGCGCGAGTTCTTTGCCGATCACCTCTTCAAGGCCGAGATCATCGACACGGTGACCTCCGGCGCCGGCGACGCCGAGATGGCCGCCGACATCGACCATGCCGACGGCGGGGCCAACACCATCAGCTACTACAAAAACTCCGACACCTTTGTCGATATGTGCACCGGCCCCCATGTGCCATCAACCGGTCGGCTCGGGCACTTCAAGCTCATGAAGGTCGCGGGCGCCTACTGGCGGGGCGACACCGATCGGCCCATGCTCCAGCGGGTCTATGGCACCGCGTGGGGAAACAAGAAGGCGCTCAAGGCCCACCTTCAGATGCTGGTCGAGGCCGAAAAGCGCGACCACCGTCGGCTGGCTGCCGACATGGGTCTGGTGTCCTGGCCCGAGGAGCTTGGCCCGGGCTTGGCGGTGTGGCATCCAAAGGGCGCCACCATCCGTCGGCTCATGGAGGACTACAGCCGTGAGCGTCACGAGAACGGCGGCTATGAGTTTGTGTTCAGTCCGCACATCGCCAAGTCGGTGCTCTGGGAGACCAGCGGCCACCTCGATTTCTACGCCGACGGCATGTACCCGCCCATGGAGATGGACGGCGCCACCTACTACCCCAAGCCCATGAACTGCCCGTTCCACGTGATGATCTTTCGCGATCAACAGCGGTCCTACCGCGAGCTGCCCCTGCGCATGTTTGAGTTGGGCACGGTGTATCGCTACGAGCTCAGTGGCGCGGTACATGGGCTTATGCGCAGCCGCGGGTTCACCCAGGACGACAGCCACATCTTCGCCACCCGCGAGCAACTTCAGGAAGAGCTGGCTTCGCTGCTCGACTTCGTGCTGTCGGTGCTTCGCGCCTTCGGCTTTGTCGACTTTCAGGCCAAGCTCTCGACCCGGCCGCTCGAGAAGTCGGTGGGCGACGACGAAATCTGGGACGAAGCAACCGAGGGACTGCGCCTTGCCCTGGCGGCGGCCGACCTCGACTACGTGGTCGACGAGGGAGGCGGCGCGTTCTATGGCCCCAAGATCGACGTTGACGTAAAGGACGCCATCGGCCGGGCATGGCAGCTCAGCACCATCCAGGTCGACTTCAACCTGCCCGAACGATTCGAGTTGGAGTACGTGGCCAGCGACGGCGAGCGGAAGCGGCCGGTCATGATCCACCGGGCGCTCATGGGTTCCATCGAACGGTTCTTCGGCGTGCTCATCGAGCACTACGCCGGCAACTTCCCGGCTTGGTTGGCCCCCATCCAGGCGCGGGTGCTTCCGGTGTCGGCCGATCACGCCGACTACGCCCACCAGGTTGTTGCCGACCTGAAGGCCGCGGGCTTGCGAGCCGACACCACCGAACCCAACGAGCCGCTGGGCAAACGCATCCGACGCTCCAAGGTCGAGAAGCTGCCCTACATCCTGGTGGTCGGCGACGACGATGTTGCCGGCAACACGGTCGGGGTGAACAAGCGAGGACAGAACGACCCCGAGCGCGACGTTCCGCTGGCCGACTTCATCGAACGGCTGACCCAGGAGAGCGACGAGCGGCTCATCGAGATCCCTGATGCCCCCGGGCTCGCCGACCTCGAATCGGCCAATGGCTGAAGATCAACTCGGCCGTTTGTGGGCTGGTTGGCGCATACCCGTCTACACCGAAGACAACGATCGTCGCGCCCAGGACATCCCCGAAGGCCTGTCGCTTTTCGAGGGCATCGAGCAGAGCGACCTTCCCGACGATGTCACCTACATCGTGTGGCGCGGCGACACATGCTTTGCCCTGCTTAACGCGTACCCCTACAACACCGGCCACGTCATGGTCCTGCCGAAGCGGGCGGTTGTCGATCTCGACGGGCTGACACCCGAGGAATCGGCCGAGCTGTGGGATGGGGTCAAGATGGCGCACCAGGCGGTGAAGGCGGCGTTCGACCCGCAGGGCATCAACGTTGGCATGAATCTGGGTCTGGCATCTGGGGCCGGTGTTCCCACGCACCTGCACGTGCATGTGTTGCCGCGCTGGAGCGGCGACACCAACTTCATGACCACCATCGCCGAGGCCCGGGTCCTTCCCGAATCGCTCCCCGACGTCTGGACCAAGCTCACCGCCGTCTGGCCAGCGTGACTCCCGAGTCGGCGTTGGTGATCGCATCGGTTGCTGGCGCAGCTCGCGATCTGGGACTAGCCGTCGCCGAGCCGGTGGTGCTTCACGAAGGCGCCAACCTGGTACTTCACCTGGCGCCATCGCCGGTGGTCGTTCGCGTGGCCACGCTCACCGCTGAGATGCGGGGCAACGCGGTCGACTACCTGCGACGCGAACGCGACATCTTGCAGGCGCTTCGCGAGCGCGAGATCGACACGGTTCGACTGACCGAGCTGGCCGACCCGGGTCCGCACAACGTCGACGGGCACTGGTTTCTCCTGCTCGAACATCGGCGCCTCGAACCGGTCGACCTCGATTCGCCCGAACACGCACGCGCGGTCGGCTCCGCGTTTGTGAACCTCTCGGCTGTGCTCGCCGAGTTGCCCGCCGACGTCGCCCGGGGCGATGAGGGTCACCCGTGGGCGGAGATCGACCGACTGCGGGAGATCGCTGAACTCACTACGGAGGCCTCGGCGCTCGGCACCATCGATCGGGTCCTTCAAGAACTGCGCGCCACCGAACCCCCGGACCCGTGGCAGGTCGTGCACGGCGACGCCCATCGAAACAATGTGGCATTTGCCGTCGGCCCTGATGGCCGTTCAACCCATCCGATCTGGTTCGACTTCGAGGACGCAAACCTCCGCCCACCGGCCTGGGATCTGGCCACCCTCTTGCGCTCCTGGCCCGCAGCCGGAGAAACGGCCTGCGCCGAGCTGGGTGTGGACCCCCAAAGCCTGACGATGAGATGGCACCACGAACTCCGCGAGATCTACGCCCTCCTCTGGAGCCGTCTCTACGCGAATCGCTTCTCAATCCACGAAAAGCCAGCCTCGAAACGCCTCAAAGAGTGGCAAACCGCCCACCAAAAGTAACATTTGCTCTGGCACCACCTCTGGCACCACCTCTGGCACTGTCTCTGGCACCGGGGTTTCCGTGTTCGGGTTGGGGGCTGGGCTGTCGTAGGTTTTTGGGATGGCTGAGAAGGAAGAGTCGATTGCTGAGGCGAAGGCTCGGCGGGCTGCTGAAGAGGCTGATGCTGAGGCCCGTCGCTCCAGCGGCTCCTCTTCGAGCGTGGACGGTGAGCGCCCGGAAACTCGCGACGTCGAGTCCTCCGAAACCGCGGACGCTACGGTCGTTGTGGACGACGGTTCGGTCACCGATGAGCTTCCGGCCGACCTCGATCTGAGCAAGCTCGAGAGCGACTATGTGTTTCCCAACAACAGTCGCCGGCGGATCCCCGGGTTCTTGTACCTCGGCCTGGCGCTGATCTGTTTCCTGTTCTGGTTCTTCACCCGGGGCGAGGATCCGGTCATCGTCAACACCGGTGTTCTGTGGGCGGCAATCGGCATGCTCGGCATCGGGCTCTATTCGCTCCAGGGCGGCTGGGACCTGGCCATCGACGAGCGCGATGCCTTGCAGGAGGCAGGCAAAGACGCCGCGTTCGTCGTTGGGCACGCGTCAGCGCAGCTCGGTTGGCGCGGCCTCCGCAGCCGGCCGACCTGGCGCATCCTTCTGTACTCGGCCGAGTCACCGCCCAAGCAACGAGGTCTTGTGCTGGTCGATGGCGTCGATGGCCACATCGTCGATCGCCTCATCGAAGACAACCCCGAAGACTGGTCGGCGTACGACGCCTGACCCTTTGCGCGGGTCGGTGCAGACGTCAGTGCGCAGGTCAGAACGTGCTGGCGAGCGCCTGAGCTGCGGAGAGTTGCGAGATCGCTGAGCGGGCGACCTGCTGGCCCAACTGTTCCAGAGAAACCGAACCTCCGCCGTCGACGCCTGCCGTGCGGCCCCACTGGTGCGCCGAGAAGCCCTTCATCGTGGCGACCAATTCGTCGGTTGCTGCCTCGAGGCCCTGCAGTTCGCTCTCGCGCGAGCCCGAGGCGGTGGCTGGATTGCTACGTGACTCTGCGATGGCGTCGGCATGCACCGAGGCGCCATCGTGGTTTGCGGTGGTGTTGATGGCTTCGCCGATCGACTTCACGAGCGCCGTTGCTTCGGCCACATAATCCAGCATCGATCGGCCGTCGGCGGCGACCAGTGCGGCCACCTCATCGGGGTCTGCGTTGGGTGCCGGAACGAAGGTTTCGCCGAAGCGGCGGGGGAGCGAGGCCACCGTCGAAATGATGGCGGGTGGCTTGAGCTTTGCGAACTGATCGGAAGTCATGGCGCAATGCTAACCCCGCGCACGCCGGTGCTACCGTGAGATCACGAGCAACAGCGGGCGAAAGCCTGGGAGTGATCATGTTCGACGGAAATTGGCGTACCGCGGTAGACCGGGCTCTGATCCCCATCGGCGTCAGCCTGCGCCGCACCGGAATCACGGCCGACATGGTCACCGTCACCGGCATCATCATGGCGGGCGCTGCGGCCTACTTCATTGGTCAGGGCTGGTTTCGGCTTGGTGTGCTCTTCCTCGCGCTCACCGGAGTGCCCGACGCGCTGGACGGCGCGGTCGCAAAGGCTTCAGGCACTTCGAGCGACCGCGGTGCATTCTTCGATTCGGTCTCGGATCGGCTCACCGATGCCATGTTGTTCGGCGGTGTTGCCTGGTATCTGGCTTCGAACGAACCCGGCCGAATCATGATGTTGCCCGTCGCCATCATGGGTGCGGCCATGATGGTTTCGTACCAGCGGGCCAAGGCCGAGTCGCTCGGGTTCGATGCCAAGGGCGGCATCATGGAACGGGCCGAGCGATTTATCGTCCTTGGTGTCGGGCTGCTCTTCAACGAGTTCCTTATCCCCATCCTTTGGATCATGCTGGCTCTCACCGTGGTCACCGCGATTCAGCGGTTCGTCAAAGTGTGGAAGCAGGCCAGCGCCACGCGGCCACTGCCCACCACCGAAACCCAGTTGGCGCGCCGCCGCCGCCTTCGGGCCGACCGGCAGGCCCGCAAAGGTGACAGGACCGGCCGAATCCGCTGACGTTACTTCGTCCCAGTGTTCTTTGATCCAGCCACTCTCAGCTACAAGCTCGGGTCCCGCGCCGCACAAGCGCTACCCAAGGCGCTCACCACCTATACATCGAAAGGTGTGGGTCTGGCCGCCGCGCGGCTCAGCCGCGACAAGCGCGATCTGGTGGCCAGAAACCTCACCCGCGTGAACGGCGAGGTAGCGCCACCGAATCTCGAGCGGTCGATCGATGCCACCTTCGAGAACTATGCGGCGTACTGGATGCAGAGCTTTCGCCTTCCGGGAATGTCGGCCGATGAGATCGATCGGGGTTTTCGCCACGAGGGCTTCAAGTACGTCAAAGGGGCCATCGATGACCCCGACTCACCCGGTCCGATTCTGGCGCTGCCACATCTCGGCGGTTGGGAATGGGCCGGATTGTGGCTTGCGGTGGTTCCGGGGTACCGGGTGACGGCGGTTGCCGAGAAGATCTCCAACGAAGAGCTGTTCGACTTCTTTGTCGAGTACCGCCAGTCGTTGGGGATGGACGTGGTCCCGCTGGGGCCCGAGGCAGGCGCTGAGGTTCTGGCGGCATTGCGCGACAACCACGTCGTTGTGCTGTTGGCGGACCGCGATATCGAAAACAACGGCATCGAGGTGGAGTTCTTCGGAGAGAACACCACCCTTCCCGCCGGCCCGGCCACGCTCGCGCTTCGTACCGGGGCGCCACTGATCCCCACTGTCTGCTACATCGAAGACGGAGGCCACGGTGTATATGCCATCGCCGACCCGCCGCTCGATACCACCCGACACGGGAAGTTTCGCGAGGACGTTCGACGGGTCACCCAGGACATGGCGTGGGCGTTCGAGAAGCAGATCGAAAAAGCACCCGAGCAATGGCATCTGTTACAGCCCAACTGGCCGAGCGACTACGAGGCGCTGGGCATCGAGCGTCCATCGTGAGTGACGACGGAGCACAGCCATGAGCCTTCGGGTTGGCATCATTTGCCCGTACAGCCTCACGATGCCCGGTGGCGTTCAGGGCCAGGTGCTCGCCCTGGCTCGTGCCCTTCGCGCCGCAGGGTGCAACGCCCGAGTCCTGGGTCCGTGCGACGGTCCGCCGCCCGACTCGGGAGTCACACCATTGGGTAACAGCCTTCCCGCCGTTGCCAACGGATCGATCGCGCCGGTCGCGCCCGATCCGGCAGCGCAGCTTCGCATGATGCGGGCGCTTCGTGACGAGGAGTTCGATGTGCTCCACCTGCATGAGCCGCTGGCCCCCGGCCCGACGATGACGGCCATCCTGTTGCGGCCCACCCCGCTGGTTGCCACCTACCACGCGGCCGGCGGTAGCAAGGCGTATGACTATCTCAACCCCGGGGTGCGATGGCTCGCCGGACGTATTCATCGCAACTTTGCGGTCTCTGAGGATGCTCACCAGATGGCTCGTCGCTCGCTCGGTGGCGAGTACGAGGTGGTGTTCAACGGCGTAGAGGTCAGCCGGTACGCGCCCCCAGCGGGTTCGGCGCGGACCGGTTCGGCCAACGCGTCGAGCGGACCGCAGCGGCCGTCGGTGTTCTTCCTCGGCCGCCACGAGCCGCGGAAGGGATTAGCGGTGCTTATCGATGCGATGAAGAAGATCCCCGACGCACAGTTGTGGGTGGCGGGCGACGGCCCCGAAACCGAAGCGCTTCAAAGGCTCACAGCCGG
>CAZGVQ010000091.1:1544-9915 GCA_964529355.1 uncultured Acidimicrobiales bacterium | reverse complement strand
TTCTCGCGCGAATCCGAGCCCACGACGAGAAAATTGATTCCGTCGGTGAACAATCCGCCGTCAGAGGTGCCTCCCGACGGATCGGTGAGCGCCTGCTCCACCGGTACCCGATCGATCGATGCGAAGTTCCGGGTCAGGTACAACAGCTGGGCGACCACCGCGATCGCTACCAGCAGGAGACCAATCAGAACCCAACGACCCCAGCGGCGACGCCGGCGCGGCGGCCGAGTCGGCGGCGCAGCTGGACCGGGAGCGACTGCCGGTGCGTGCTGTTCGGGTGCGTGCTGTTCGGGTGCGGGGACCGAGAACGAGCGGGGGTCAGACGATGGTTCGGGGTCTTCAAACGGGTAGGCGTCGTCGAACACGTCGGCATCGTCGAATACCGATGCACCCGCCGGTGGGTCGTAATCCGACGCTCGGCGAACGGTGGTGCGGTCGGTTCGATTCTGGGTACCGGGCCGCTTCCGAGGTTCCCGGCCGCTCCTCGAAATGTCGTGGCTATCGCCTGTCATGCATTCCTTTACCGCCGAACCGGCGGTAGATTAGTCAATTGCGGGCGGAGCTGTTTACCGGCAACCGCATTAGGGACATCATTGTGCCTGTCATTCTGAGAAATTCCGTCGCGCGACGCATGTTCGCGGTCGTGATGAGCATGTTTTTGCTCTTCACGACTTCGGCGATCGCGGCCGACGAGGATGAACTCAAGACCGAAATCGAGCAGGCGAAGGCCGCTCGCGAGGAAGCACAAGCCGAGGCGGCGCAGGCCGCGTCGCAGATCGATGTTGCCCAAGCCGAGGCCCAGGATGTCCAAGATGCCCTCGATGCGGTCACCCAGGCTGTCGAAGCCCAGGAGGCACGGGTTGCTTCGGTGCGCCTCGAATTGGCCAACGCACGAAAGTTTGTGCAGGAAAACCGTGATCGCCAGGAATTGATTGCCCAAACCATCGAAGAAGCGGCCAGCGATGCAAAACAGTTTGCCGTCGATGCCTACATGGGAACCAGCGATCCGCAGGAAGTGTGGCTGGAGACCTCAGATCTGTCGCAGTCGGTTCGCAAGGTCAGCTACCTCGACGTGGTCAACCAGGACCGCGGTGACAGCTTCGATGACCTCCGTCAGCTTCGTGCCGACCAGGACGATGCGACACAGGCGGCAAGGCTTGCCCGGGCCGAGATCGTTTCGCTCTCCGAAGAGGTCGATGCCGAACTGGCATTGCTCGAGGAACGTCAGGCCATCCAGGCCGAACTTCGAGCCCAGGCCCAGGTCCGCCTCGATGCGTGGATCGCCACCCATGCCGATTCGCTCGAAATAGAAGAAGAGTTCGAGGCGCTCATCGCCAAGAAGGAGGCCGAACTCGACGAGCTTCTGAATCCGCCTCCCAGAAATGGTTGGTTTCGCCCCACGGCCGGTCGCGTCGGTTCGGGCTTTGGGCCCCGGCTTCATCCGATTCTCGGCTACAGCCGCATGCACAACGGTGTCGATATGAGCGGTGCGTTTGGCGCTGCCATCGTCGCCGCTGCCAGCGGAGAGGTCATCCACGCCGGCTCATTCGGCGGCTGCGGAAACACGGTCATCATCGCCCATGGCGGCGGCGTGACGTCCCGGTACTGCCACCAGGGTTGGGACGCCATCCAGGTCAGCGTGGGCCAGCGGGTCGACGGAGGCCAGCGAATCGGTAGCGTCGGGAGCACCGGTCAATCCACCGGCCCGCACCTGCATTTCGAAATCCGGATCAACGGTGGCGCCGTGAACCCGCTCGACTACATACAACCCTAAATCCAACCTCCGAAGTTCGTTTCGCAGGCGCGGATGGCGTGAGTGGTGATCCGTGTGTTAGCAATGTTGCTGGTGTCAAGGGACGGGGATACTAGTAGGCCGATCGGCCTAATTCGCGGACCTGCACTGGAATTTGATGTTTTCGTGCGCCAACATTGCTATCGGCGTCTAATTGAAAGTTGATGAACACACATGGCAGCTGACCGAGGCCTTACCGGGCGAGATGTGATTGCCAAGACCTTCTCGAGCAAGAACCGAAAAGGCTACGATCCCACCGAAGTCGATACCTACCTAGAGCAGGTGGCGTCTCAGATCGATTCGCTGCACGCCGAGATCGGCCGTCTCAATGCCGAACTCGAAGCATGCATCGTCGAGCGCAACAAGCTCGCATCAGCACCTCCGCCACCAGCTCCCGAGCCGGCGCCGCTTCCCGAGGCCGCACCGGTTGCCGCTGTTGTGGCCCCCGTACCAGCTGCACCGGTAACCCCGGAACCCGTTGCCGCATCGGCAGCGGCCGCCGAAGGTCCGGCACAACAGGCAGCCAACGAGGAGGCCGCCGAGGTCATTCTGCGTATGGCCCAGCGGGCGTCCGCCGACGCCATTGGTGAGGCCCGAGGCCGCGCCAACGAGATCATCGCTGAGGCCGAGGTTCGGTCCACCGAGATCGCACGAGAATCCGATCGCAAAGCATTCGAAGCCGCCAGCCGCTTGCAAGGCGACCTTCGGGCGCTCGAGGGCGACGTCGACAACCGCAAGCTTGAACTCGAGCAGATCGAAGGCGCAATCGTCGTCGAACAGCATCGCCTGCGACAGATGGCCGACGACCTTATGGGTCTCGCCAACGACTACAGCCCACCGATGCCTGCTCCGGCAGAAGATGGCGACAACGTCATCGATCTCACGGCTTCAGAAGGCGCCACTGACGCCCCGTCGATCGGCTAACACCGGATCATCAAGATTCTTGCAACGACCTCACGCTCGACGTGAGGTCGTTGTTGGTTTTGGAGACGAACAGTAGGGAACTACTGCAGGTCTCCGTCGCGAACGCCCATGAGCGGACTTCCGCCCCGGAACACGTGTGACGTGCCGTCCGAACGCACCAACAACGCCGCCCCGGCGAATTGGCGGTCCTCGGTCCCCAACTCGACATCGTAGGGCTGGCGTTGAAGCTCGAGCGTTTCGGTTGAACGACACACCGCCTCCCAATCGGGGGTGGTGATGCCTTCGGGTTCGGCGACGATCAGGGATCCGCCCACCAGTTCGACCGGGATGCCGTTGACGGTAAGAAAGGTGAGGTCGAAGCGGGCGTTGCGCATTGGTGCGTGACCCTACCGCCACTGCTTTGCCCTGTCACTGCTTTGCCCGGCTACTGCGCGTGGCTGGGTCCGGTGGCTGCGCATAGGGTTGCGGGGTGACAGGGAGACCCCCGGAGAGCTCCGGATCCGAGAAGAAGCTGCTTGCTGCGGTTGGAGACCTGGTGGAGGACGTGGTGGTCCACCTTCGCTCCGACCCGAGGAAGGGCACCGACACCCAAGCCGTAATCGCGCGGCGACGCGGCGGAAGCGCGGCCAACGTGGCCGCGCTGGCCGTCCAGTCCGGGACGCCCAGCAGATTCATAGGCCAGGTGGGTGCCGATGCCCTCGGGCGCGAGTTGGTGGCCGAACTCGAGAGCCAGGGCGTCGACGTACGGGTGTCGTTTCATGGCGTCACCGGATCGATCGTAGTGCTGGTCGATCACCGTGGAGAGCGAACCTTTCTCACCGACCGGGGTGCCGCCGTGGGGCTCGTGGATGTCGACGACGGTGCGCTCGATGACGTTGGGTTGCTCCATCTGCCGGTCTACTGTCTGCAATCTGATCCGTTGGCTCGAACCTCCTCGCGTCTGGCCGGCGATGCAGTGGCTCGTGAGATTCCGGTGTCGATCGACCTTTCCTCGGTGGCGGTGATCGAAGAGTTCGGGCGGGCCGAGTTGGTGTCGTTCCTCGAGACCGTTGCGCCGGCGGTGGTGTTCGCCAATCAGTCCGAGCATCGGGTGCTCGGACTGGACGCACGCGACCCCATCCCTGGTGCCCGGGTAACCATCATCAAGGGCGGTGCCGAGCCGACCCTGATCGTCTCGCCAGCCGGCGACGTCATGTCGGTGCCGGTACGCCCGGTCGATGAGGTGGTCGATACCACCGGTGCGGGGGATGCGTTCGCTGCGGGGTACCTCGGGGCGTTTCTCGACGGTTCGTCGCCCCGGATTGCCGTCGACGTCGGCCACCGGCTGGCCGCCCGCGTCCTCGGTGTCGCCGGGGCCGCGCTCGGGTAGCCTCCACCGATGATCGTTATCAGCGATGCGGTGCAGGCCGCGCTGGCCAACCGCCACCCTGTCGTCGCTCTCGAGAGCACCATCTTTTCCCACCTCGGGCTGCCATCGCCGGCCAACGAGGAAGCACTGCGCCGCTGCGTGGGCGCCATCGAGGAAGGCGGCGGCGTGCCCGCCATCACTGCTGTGCTCGATGGGGTCCCGCGTGTCGGGCTCGAGTCGAGTGAGTATTCGCGCATCCTCGGACCTGCCCAAAAGGCCGCCGAGCGAGAACTGCCGGTGGCCGTTGCCCAGGTGTGGCCCGTCGGGGCCACCACCGTGTCGGCCTCGCTTTTTCTGGCCGCCAAAGCGGGGGTTCGGGTGTTCGCCACCGGCGGAATCGGTGGTGTTCACCGCGGCGATGACCACGATGTCAGCGCCGACCTCGGTGCGCTGGCCGATCACCCCGTGGTTACCGTATGCGCAGGTGCGAAGAACTTTCTCGACCTGCCGCGGACGCTTGAGTATCTCGAAACCCTGGGTGTCCCGGTACTGGGTTTCAAGACAAACGAGTTTCCGGCCTTCTACGCCCGCACCAGCGGCGTTGCGGTGCCACAGCGGGTCGATTCGGCGGTTGAGGCTGCCGCGGTGGCGACCGCACAACAGACGCTGGGGCGTACCGGCGGTGTGCTGGTCACCGTGCCGATTCCAGAACCGGATGCCATTGCCGCATCCGTGGTCGACACCGCTATCGAATCCGCCCTGGCGGCCGCCCGCGACCAGGGTTTGGTCGGCGCAGAGATCACCCCGGCGGTGCTCGCTGCTATCGGCGAAGCCACCCAGGGTGCCACGGTCCCCGCGAATCTGGCGCTCGCCGAGAACAACGCCCGGGTAGCCGTGCAGATCGCCGCGGAGCTCGCCTAGGTATCTTCGCCCGCGCCCCGAGGTGTGCCCGCCAGCCAGGTGGCTTCTTCGACGCCCATAGGTGTCGAAGGCTCACCGTTGACCCACGGCCACAACTCGCCGGCGATCCGTCGCCAGTTCGCCGTGGCGTCGAGGTGAGCCAGCAACGCATAGAGGCCGAGATTGATGCGCTGGGTAAGGGCAAAGGACGGCGGAACGTTCGCGTACTTGAGGATCTCGTTGCTCTTGTGATCGAAGGTTCGACGCAGCGTTTCTGAGGCGTACTCCGCATTGAGGGTGGTGGGCCCGTCGTGGCGCACGATCTCATAGAAGTGCAGAAACCAGTCGTGGATCTCCTCGTCGCTGAACGGAGCGTCGGGTCGAAGGAGCTGTCCCTCTTCCAGTGCCGCACGAAACTCCGCCATCCGGCCCGACAACACGGTCTGAATGAGGTGGCCGAAGAAGTCGGTTTCGTCCTGGCCGAACCGGCGGACCAGGCCAAAGTCGAGGAAGGTCACCTGACCGCCGGGTCGGAACAAATAGTTGCCGGGATGAGGGTCGGCATTGAAGGCGCGCAGTCGGTAGAGGCTGCGGAACACAAACCGGAAGATGGTTTCGGCCGCCAGGTTCTTCTCCGCCTGACTCCAGGATTCGATCTCGCTGAATCGCACCCCCTCTGCGAACTCGGTGGTCAATACCCGACCCGACGAGAGGTCGTCGCAGACCTCGGGCACATGAATGAACGGATGGTCCCGATAGAAGGACGCGAACAGGCGCTGATTGTCGGCCTCGAGCACGTAGTCGAGCTCTTCGGTGATGCGAAGCTTCAGCTCCTCGGCCAGGGGGCCAGGATCGAGGCCGGGGAAGATCATGGCCATGATGCGACCAAGCAGGTCGGTGTTGTCGAGATCCGCGGCGATGGCTTCATCGATGCCCGGATACTGCACCTTCACCACGACCTCGCGGCCGTCGTGGGTGGTGGCCCGGTGGACCTGACCGATCGACGCCGCAGCGATCGGCTCGGGCGAGAATGACGAGAAGAGCGAGTCGAGGTCATAGCCGAGGTCTCGTTCGATGGCCCAGCGAGCGAGCTCGGTGTCCATCGGCGGCGCGTCCTGTTGGAGTTGACCAAGGGCCAGGCGAACCGGTTCGGGGAGTCCATCATCGAGATAGCTGGCCATCTGACCGAGCTTCATCAAGGCGCCCTTCATCTCGCCCAACTCGTCGGCGATGTGTTGGGCCGTGCGGGCCTGAAACTCGGCGTCGAGCTCTTCGCGTCGGGCCTTTGGGGTGACCGCCCGCCGAGCCTGATGGACGGCGCTTTCGGCGCCGAGCCGAGCGGTCATCTGGGCAACGGAACGATTCCGTTGAAACCGGCTGGTCAGGTTGAGAGCTCGCCTGTTGAGGTCGGACGACCGGCTCTTGCGGTACGCGAAGAGGCCTGCCGCTGCACCGGCGAGAAGCCCAACAATTCCGCGCGACGAGATCGTCATGAGGAGAGCGTTTCACACCGTACGAGCTGTGCCTTGTCGGCCGAGAGAACCGTCGGGATTTGTGGCACGATGCGGGAGTGGATCGTCGACGAGCTCTTGCGGTGCTGCAGCTGGATCCCGATGCCACCCTGGCCCAAGCCCGAGATGCGTATCGGGTTCTCGTACGGTCGAACCACCCAGATCTCGTCGGCTCTGACGGCAACGAAACGATGATCCTGCTCAATCAAGCCATGGCGGCACTCGAAGCTGGGGAGGCGGAACCCGCCGATCATTCCGCGGTCCCCAACGGAGTGGACGGCATGGACGGCGCGGACGGCGGGCATGCTGAGCTGGTGGTGCTCGACGATGGGCTGACGCTCAATGCGCCGTCTGATGAGTTGTTCGCGCGGTTGGCGGCCGCCATGGACGAGGTCGGCGACCTCACCTATGCCGACGCGTCGTCGGGGTATCTGGAGGCCGCAGTGGCGATGGGCAACTCCAGCCCGAGCCAGCTGGTGGTGAGTCTGCAAGGACGAGGTGAGCACACCGAGGCGTTCTTCACCCTCGAGTCGATGGGCGTGGAGACTCCGCCCGATCTCGGGGAAGTCGTACAAGCGATCGGCGCAGTTCTCGCCCGGGAGTCGGGCAACTCAGCCTGATCGCCAGCCTGATGGCTATGCGGTAAGTCGTAGGTGACGGCTGTGGGCAACCGCCGCACAGGCATCGGCTCGGGCGGCGGCACCCAGGAGACCTTCGCCATCGTCTCGACGAAGCGCAAAGCCGATTGCGGCCTCGACACCTGACGCCCGAAGCGCCTGGTCGAGCTTGTGGGCAAGCGTCTCGGTGGCGCCAACGCTGGCGACGGGGATCATCAGAATGCTGATCTCGTTCTCGTTGAGAACGCAAAGTCGATGGGTGAACTCAAGGTTTTCGCAAAGCACGTCCACAACAGCGGCGGAGCGATCGGCGGTACCGTCGAGCGAGAGGCCGGTTGGGCCGTGATCGATGCTGATGATTCCTGCTCGGAAGCCAGTTCGATCACAGCGTTCGTCTTCTTCGAGCAACAGTTCGGACCAGGCAGCGGTGCCGTTGAGGGTCGGAGCGCACCGGGTGGAGCGCTTGTTGTTGCTCGTGGAGTTCGTCGTCTCTTGTGGTTGACCGTTCACCGTGTTCTCGGTTTCGTCGTGATCGCTGTGATCGTGTGGTTGTGTCGGGGTGCAAGGCCCGGATTCCGCCCGCAGCATTGCTTATGGCCCATTCGGCAGGGATCTGTTCGGCATGAGGAAATCGGCCCAGGAAATGGGCCAAAAAGTCCGAAAAACCTCAAATTGGTCTCTGAACTGGGAAAACCGCCGGAGACCGGACCGATTTTCGGCGCGAATTGCGGTCGCTTCGGCCCCGATCCGGCCGGGACTGTCACTGGGGGTCGTCATGATGAAGCTATGTTCCCCACGACCCCCGAGAATCTCTCAACAACGCTTGCGGCCCGCGACGTCCTGAGCATCGACCACCGCCGCTTTCGGCGCCAGGTGCTCGAGCACTGTATGGCCACGGCAACCCCCATCGATCGCGAGGTTCTTACCGTCATCTTGGCGGCCAAGGCTCAACGCGAGGAGCCGTTTCGGTGGTGGACGGCGCCCGCGGTTCGCGAGCTGCTGTGGGTCGACATCGTCGACTGGTGCCTCATACACGCCGTCGATGTTCCGGGCAGCGTCCCTGAAACCATGTGGGCGCTCCTCGGAGCGCTACCGGTCAGCGCCGATCAGATTGCCGAGCTTCGAGCCCCGCTCAACCAGGAGGCCGGTCTCGACCGCAACGGGCGTCGCAAGGCAGCCAAGCGGCGTCATCCCAGCCGCAAGAACGTCAGCTGAGCAGCCCCGCACAGCTCGCACAAAAGACAGTGGTCCAAAACGACAGTGGTCCAAAACGACAGTG
>CAZGVQ010000091.1:0-1444 GCA_964529355.1 uncultured Acidimicrobiales bacterium | reverse complement strand
GACAGTGGTCCAAAACGACAGTGGTCCAAAACGACAGTGACCCCGGCAGGTGCCGGGGTCACTGAGGTTTTGTTGGGCTTCGGAAGGCTTAGACGAACGCCGAGGCGAACACCAGCGACACGATGGTCATGACCTTGAGAAGGATGTTCATGGCAGGGCCCGAGGTGTCCTTGAAGGGATCGCCAACGGTGTCGCCAACTACAGCAGCCTTGTGGGCATCGGAGCCCTTACCGCCGTGGGCGCCAGCTTCGATGTACTTTTTGGCGTTGTCCCACGCACCGCCGGCGTTCGCCATGAAGATGGCCAGCGCGAAGCCGGTGACCAGCGAGCCCGCAAGGAGTCCGCCGAGGGCATCGACGTCGATGAATCCGACCACCAGTGGCACGAACACGGCAAGGGTGCCGGGAATGATCATTTCCTTCAGCGAGGCTGCGGTGGAAATCTCGACACAGCGTGCGGAGTCGGGGATGACGCCTTCTTTGCCTTCGCGGAGTCCGGGGATTTCGCGGAACTGACGGCGAACTTCCTCGATCATCTCGTGGGCTGCACGGCCAACCGCGTCGATGGTGAGTGCGGCGAAGAGGAACGGCAAGCCGGCGCCCAGGAACAGTCCGATAAAGACGTCGACCTCGCCGACGTTGAGAACGAGTTCGCCACCCGCCTCACGGATCGCGAACTCAAAGCTCTTGAACAGCGCCAGGGCGGTAAGAGCGGCTGAGCCGACGGCGAAGCCCTTGGCCACCGCAGCGGTGGTGTTTCCGAGGCTGTCGAGTGCGTCGGTGACCTCGCGCACCGACGGGTCGAGCTCGGCCATTTCGGCAATACCGCCGGCGTTATCGGCAATCGGTCCGTAGGCGTCGACCGAGACAACCACGCCCGTGGTGGCCAACATGCCGATCGCGGCCACGGCGATGCCGTAGATGCCACCTTCGAGGTTGGTGATGTCGTCGGCGAATGCGAACTCGCCGCCCCAGTAAGCGACGGCGATACCCACCAGGATGAGGATGACCGACGCCGCGACAGAAACCATGCCGGCGCTGATGCCCGAAAGCACCGTGGTGGCCGGACCGGTTTCGGTCTGGGCGGCGATCTTCTTTACCGGAGAGAAGTGATCGGATGTGTAGAACTCGGCGGTCTTTCCGAGCGCCCAACCAACGATGAGACCACCGATGACCGAAATGGCGAGGCCGATCGGGTTGTCGAAGGTGTCGCTGCTGCCAAAGAGCCAGAAGGCAATGATGATGGTGGCCACGATGGTGATGGCCATGGCGACGTTGGTGCCGGTGTGAAGCGCTCGACTGAGTGCCTTGGAGTCGGTTGATTCTCCGCCCTTCACGAGGAATGAGCCGATGATGGAGGCGATCATGCCGACGAAGGCGATGGCTCGGGAACATCAGCAGAGACAGCGCGTCGTCGCCGATGTCATCGGCGGGCAGGCCAACGG
>CAZGVQ010000090.1:8579-9979 GCA_964529355.1 uncultured Acidimicrobiales bacterium | reverse complement strand
GATCAAGAACTGTGGGGCCGTCGAGACAATGACGATCTGGTCGGCGTAGCCGACCGCTCGACGGCCCCACAGTTCTTGATCTTCGCCGCCGACCATCAACACGTGGTCGTTCTCCACGCCGACCTGATGAAGGAGCTCAGCGAGTCGTACTTCGCCGAGGTCGCCGTCGGCCACGTTCGAGGCCCCGTCGACGCCCAAGAGGAGATCGACGTCCGATGAGTTGAGGATTTGGGTAGAACCGAATTCCTCCAGCGCATCCAACATCGGTGGGACGAGATCTGCGGAGGAGAGGCGAGTGGTGAAGGCGATGAACGCGGCACGGCCGGCCCAACGGTCGCTGGCGGACTCGCGTCCAGCTTGGCGGATCGTGCGGTTGAGTAATGCGATAGCGATGTCGGGATGGTTGGCGACCACTTGCGCAAAGTCGGCCTGGGCTATCCGCGCCAGGCTGGTCCTTCGAACAGCTAGCAGCGATGCGGTGCGTTGCTGGTCGGGTACCAGGCCGAATTCACCGACCACGGTACCTCGGCCAACGTGGGCCACCGTTTCCCCATCGATGACTACGGCCAGACGACCACTGAGTATGAGGTACGCCGACTCGGCATCGTCGCCCTGCTCAAACAGCGTCTCGCCGGCGTCGACATCGACCCAACCGACCGACTCGGCGATCGCCCGAATCGCCTCGCTGTTGACGGCTCCGAACTCCTCGGTCAGCAGCGACGCGACCCGTGAACGATCGGTGCGATGTCGCGCCGCCGTGGTGATCGCCTTCGATGCATCGGGATGTCGATCGAAAACCGAACGCAGCGTGTCGGGGTCGATGACCCGTACCTCGGTATCGGCGTTTGCGCTGAGCGTGGCGGTGCGGTGTCCGCCGACCATCGCGGTGACCTCGCCTACCAACGCGCCAGGACCATGCGTGGCTACACAGACCAGTTCGTCTCCCTCGCCGAGGGAGGCCTCGAGTTCGCCGGACACAACGACAAACGCAGCATTGCTCAAGTCGCCCTGCCGGCACAGCTCTTCGCCGGCCGAGAGGTGACGTGCCGCGCCACAATCGATTAGCTCGTCAATCAGTGCGTTGTTGTTCACGCCGTGTCGCCTTCCCCCGGTGCTGCAAGCTGGTACACCAGCCGTCCGCGGCAGCAACGGCTCAGTCTACATCGCCCCCGGCGTGCGCCACTAGCCGCCTTGTCATGGCGAAAGGCATTTCGTACACTTTCACACGTGGCTGGCTGTCGGAGGCCACACCTTCCCCCCTTTGTCTCGAACGGAACTCTGTTTGCGTCTTCCTCGAGTTACCTCTTGCGTTCTCGTCGTCGCGTTGGCCTTGATCGCCGCGTCCTGCGCGGCCGCCACCAATGCGGTCCCGACGTCCCAGGAAGCCACCATCGATTCGG
>CAZGVQ010000090.1:4983-8479 GCA_964529355.1 uncultured Acidimicrobiales bacterium | reverse complement strand
CGGCGACGGCTCCTGAGATGACGGTTCCCGTTGACGATCTGATCATCAGCGAAATCCACTACCACCCGGCAGACGACGTCGCTGAGTTTCTCGAGTTGCACAACCCGACCGACTCGCCAATCGACCTGAGCGGATATTCGATTGCCGACGCAATCGAGGTGATCTTTGAGGAGGGGACCGTGCCGGTCGGTGGGTACGTCATCGTCTCGCGCTCCGCCGAGGCCACCGAGATGGCCTACGGCGTTTCTCCTACCGCCATCTACACGTCCAAGCTCTCGAATCGTGGCGAGAGGATCACCCTCGTTGCAGCCGATGGGGAGGTCGTCGATACGGTCACGTATTCCGATCGCACTCCTTGGCCGGAAGCGCCCGACGGCGACGGACCATCGCTTGAGCTGATCAATGCCACGTTCGACAACGACGACGTATCGAATTGGCGGGCCTCGACCGCGCCCACCCCGGGAGCGGCCAACTCCGTCGAAGGGACTGAACTGGTTGCCGCCGTCTCCCAGATAATGGTGAACCCTGCGCAACCCGAACCGTCGACAAACGTTGCGATTTCGGCGAAGGTGCCGGCCGATTCAGCCACGTTGGTCTATCAGGTGGGCTTTGATGATCCGACCACCGTGGACATGGATGTTTCAGCGAACGTCGCAACTGCCACGATGCCGGGCCAGGACGCTGGCACGCTGGTGCGCTATCGCATCGAAGCCGGCGGCATATCGGCTCCGACCGCCGATGACTCCATCGATTTCTTTGGCTACGTGGTTTCGGATCCGTCGGTAACCCCGCCGATCCCGCGCATCGACTGGTTCATGGACCCGGCGGAGTTCGAGGACATGATCGACAATCACCTTCTCGACAATCAGTTGTTCTCCACAGTCATCGCGTATGACGGAGTGGTCTATGACAACGTCATGGTGCGGCCCCGGGGCGGCGATTTTCGTCGCACCACCTTCCCCAAGCAGAGCTTCGAGTTCGAGTTTCCCGATGGCCACGACTTCATCGCTCCCGACCTTGTTCCGTATCCCATCGACCAGTTCGCTCTAGGTAGCCAGTTCGGCGACTGGACCATGGGCCGCGAACACGCGTCGTGGTCGATCATGAACGAAACGACCGGCCAACCCGTGCACTCCGCCCAGACCTTTCTGGCTCAGAATGGCTACTTCTATGGCGTCTACCGGTTCAGCGAAAAGCTCGATGGCCAATGGCGCGAAGCAAACGGACTCGATGGCGGCGAGTTTTACAAGGCCAACGGACTCGGTGGCTGGGCGCACGCCGAAGGTTGGGAAGTAAAGGCCCCCGAGGGTGGCTCGGACGCCGAGATCAACGCCGTTGGCGCCCGCCTCCGAAACGATCCGGCCGGCCCGGCGAAGACCGCTTTCCTGTACGAGAACTTCGATATCCCAAACATCATCAACTACATGGCAACCAGCGTGGTGCTCGAACACGACGACCAGACCTTCCAGAACTTCTTCGTGTTTCACGACACCGAGGGTTCGGGCCTGTATTCGGTTCATCCATGGGACCTCGACGAAACGTTCGGCCCAAAGCTGTTGTGCTGGGAAGAACCAATGACCGACACCCTGTGTCTCATGGATCCGCTCTTCACCTCGGTCATGGAGGTGCCCGAGTTCGAGGCGATGTACTGGCAGCGGCTCCGCACGCTGGCCGACACCTACCTTGAACCCACCCTCATCGAAGACCGTCACGCGGCATTGATCGCCGAGATCGGCACCGCGCTCGCCGACAAGGAAGCGACCCAATGGGGACGCAACCCGGCCTATGACATGGTCGATGTCTTCGGTTGGGGAGTTCAGGAGCGACGCGACGCGCTAGAGAGCGAACCTCGCCTTCCACGTGCGCAACCAGCAGTGCCAGCAATCGTGATCGGTGAGATTTTGCCGAGCCCAGCCGATGGTGAGGCCGAAGTTCTGGAGCTTCGCAACCCCTCTGGCTCGCCGGTGGACCTTTCGGGGTGGACGGTCGATGGTGTCGACCTGGTGATTCCAGGTGGCACGGTTATCGCCGCTGGTGGTTCGGTGCTGCTGACCGATTCGATCGAACTGCTTCGCGCAACACTTGCCTCCCAGAACTCGATCGTCATCGAGTACGGCGGAGGCCTCAAAGGTGACGGTGAGACGATCACGCTCACCAATGTCGCCGGTGACGTTGTGGTTCAGGTCACCTACGGCGAGGGTGCTTCCTGATCGACGGTTACTCGTCTCGGAACGCCTCGGTCCAATGGCTGGGCACCGGCCCCGTCAGTTCCTGAAGCCCGCAGATGGCCTGGTCGTAGTTGGCCCGCCAGCCCGCAAAGCGGTGCCAGGCCGCATCGGGCTCCATCTGCAACATGATCCCGCGCCGCTGTAGCTCATCGAGAATCGCCTCGAACTGCGAGCGGTCGATCGAGATGGCCTGGTGGGCGTCGTCAGCTGGCTCAGGTGCGATCCGGTAGTGGTCGGCGATGGCCCGGATGGCCAGGTAACCCGATCGGATCATGGTGTCGGCCTGGCCGGTCCTGCGTACCAGACCAATAGCGTCGACGATTGCTGCGGTGTCGAGGGCGGTCTCGGCTGCGGTGACCCAGTGGCGGTCGAGGCGTGCGGATCGGAAATACACCAGCGCCGGAAAAGTGGTGTGGGTCTCGCCGAGTTCGACAAACCAGTCCTCCCACTCCTCCCAGCGGTCTCCGATGCGATCGAGTCCGTCGATCTCGTGGAGGCGGGTGATGAACGACACCGGGGTGGGCGGGGCTCCCGCTCTGGTAGTGAGGCGACCGACGGCAACCTCACGGCGCGAGAAGGTGGAGTAGAGCGTCGGCAGAAAGCTGATCATCAGCGCGACGATGCCAAGGCCGAGGAGTGCCTCGACAATGGCGATCAGCCTGGTCACAAAGGTGGGCGCGCCCACGAATCCGAGCGTGGTGAGCGAAGACCCGGAGAGCTCGATCGCCTCCTGGATCCCGCCGACCTTCATGCCCCAGAAGATGGCGGCAAACGCAATGATGAGACCCAGCGACCAGATGGCAGGAAGCAAGATCAGCACGCTCGGTGCGAAGGTGCCGAGAATCCGGTGCCGACGTTGGGGTGAGACGCTACGTGAGGCCCAACGGGCGAGGCGACGCGCCGCTTCAAATGTCGTCGCGGTCAGGAAAACTCGCTCGGGGCGGGGTATGACGACCGTTCGGACCACTGAGGTCAACAGCCATACCACCGAGACCGCACCGAGGATGATGGCCACGGCACCAGCGATGTTGATGTCGGGCACTGACGCATGTTAAGTAATCGCGTTCCGCGCATCAATTAGCGACGCAACGCCGTTACCGTTGAAGAATGCGTATTTTTCGGCGTTTCCTGTTTCTTATTCTGACAGCGGGTGCCCTTCTGGCCTTTGCGAGCTGTGGTGGGAGCGACGTAACCACCGCCGCCGTCGAGCCTGAAACCGCCTTCGCCGATGATCCGGCGGATGAAGATCATGAGGGCGAGGATCATGA
>CAZGVQ010000090.1:0-4883 GCA_964529355.1 uncultured Acidimicrobiales bacterium | reverse complement strand
GAGGATCATGACGATCATGGTGATGAAGACCATGACGATGAAGATCATGACGATCACGAAGGCGAAGATGATCACGACCACGAAGGCGAAGAAGGCTCCGCTGGGCTCGACGCCCACGTTCACGGCGTCGCCGAGCTCTTTGTCGCCTGGACCGGCGGCGATGTTGTCGTCGATCTGATCAGCCCCGCCGAGAACATCTTCGGCTTTGAGTACGAGGCCGAGTCCGAAGAGGATCTGGCCATTGTCGCTGCAGCAACCGAGGCACTAACCAGCCCCACCATCCTCGCGTTCAATGCTGAGGCGGGCTGCACACTAAGCAGCGAAGTCGACCCCGACACCGAATTCGAAGGCACCCATGCCGAAATCACCACCGCGTGGGAGTTCGTCTGCGACAACCCCGACCAGATCACCGAGCTCGACGCCACTGAGTTGTTCGGGGCGTTTCCCGGCATCCTCGACCTCGATACCCAATGGGCTTCTGACTCGGCGCAATCTGCGGCTGAGCTCAACGCGTCTTCGCCGGTCCTGCGGTTCGAGTAGTGCCCACCGACCACCCGGTCGTCGAACTCGACCAGGTTGGGTTTCAGTGGCCCGGTCAGGCCACCGAAACCGTCGCGATCGACAATCTGTCGATCAACGCGGGTGAACATCTCTTCGTTCGGGGCGCCAGCGGTAGTGGCAAGACCACGCTGCTTAACCTTCTCGCGGGCATCCACGTACCGACCCGCGGCCACATTCGCTTGCTGGGAACCAACGTGGCCGAACTCTCGCCCAGTAAACGAGATCGGTTTCGCGCCGACCATATCGGTGTGGTGTTTCAGCAGTTCAACCTGCTCCCGTACCTCACGATTCTCGAGAACGTGACCGTGGCCGGAGCCTTCTCGCGTGGCACTCGTGCCAAGTCCTCTGAAACAAACGAAACCGCTCGGCGCCTCCTGCGGTCACTGAACCTCGGCGATGAGATCCATGACTCGCCAGTCGCGAAGCTCAGCGTTGGCCAGCAACAGCGGGTAGCGGTGGCCCGGGCGCTCATCGGCGGCCCGGAGATTCTCATCGCCGACGAGCCCACCTCTGCGCTCGATGCCGACAACCGAGACCGGTTTCTCGATCTGCTGTTTCGCGAGGCCGATGCACTTGGAAGCACCCTCATCTTTGTCAGCCACGATCCCCAACTCGCTCGGCGTTTCGACACGGTTATCGAACTCGAGTCGGTCGAGTTGACCTCATGACGCTGCTTCGCATTGCGCTGAAGAGCGCCGCGTTTCGCAAGACCAACCTGATCCTCACGGTCCTCTCCATCGCCATCAGCGTCACCTTGCTGATCGGCGTCGACGTGGTCCGCAAGCAGGCCAGGACGAGTTTTCTGAACACCATCTCCCAGACCGACCTCATCGTCGGTGCGCGAAGCGGCCCCACCAACCTTCTCCTCTACAGCGTGTTCCACATCGGCAATGCCACAAACAACGTCAGTTGGGAGACCTACCAGGAGGTGGCGTCACGCGATGAGGTTGCCTGGACGGTGCCGATCTCGCTCGGCGACTCGCACCGGGGCTTCCGGGTCATGGGTACAACCACCGACTACTTCGATTTCTACAGCTACGGCAACAAGCAGCGGCTCGCGTTCGATTCCGGCGAGCCTTTCGACGGGGTGTTCGACGCCGTGCTCGGTGCCGATGTCGCCTCGAGTCTCGGCTACGAGCTCAACCAGGAGATCATCGTCGCCCACGGCCTGGTCACCACCGAGTTCTCCGCCCATGACAACGCACCCTTCAGCGTGGTGGGCGTGCTGGAGAAAACCGGGACGCCAGTGGACCGCACCGTTCATGTCAGCCTGGAAGCCATCGAGGCCATCCACCTCGACTGGCAGGGCGGCATTCGCGAAGGCCTCGACCTCACCGCCGAACAACGGCTGCAATTCGATCTAACGCCCAACGAGATCACCGCCTTCATGGTGGGTCTCGAGAATCGGGCACTCACCTTCCGCACACAACGCGACATCAATGAGTTTCAGGCCGAACCTCTGTCGGCAATCATCCCCGGCGCCACCTTGGCCGAGTTCTGGCGCACCATCTCCACCGTCGAACAGCTGCTCTTCGTGTTGTCGATATTTGTGCTCGTCGCCGGACTTCTGGGCATGTTGACCACCATCTTGTCGACGCTCAACGAGCGGCGGCGCGAGATAGCGGTACTGAGAGCCGTTGGCGCCCGGCCCTCCAGCATCGTGTCGCTGATCGTGCTGGAAACCCTGTTCGTGGCGGTTGCCGGATGTGTGGCGGGCATAGGGCTGCTCTACGCCCTTTTGGCCATCGGTAGGCCAATCGCGGCCAGTCGTTTTGGTGTCGATATCGCTCTGCCATGGCTCGACGCAACACAAGGCCTTATTCTCGTTACAGTTATCGTCGGCGCGGCCCTCATAAGTTTCATTCCAGGTTTCATCGCATATCGCCGATCAATACAAGATGGACTCGCCATCAAGGTCTGACCACATGACTTCAAACCAAACAACCTCACAAGGAACAAAGGAGACGTCGCGCTCCAGGCGTCGCCCCGCCATGTACATGGCGGTGCTTACGTTCCTTGCCGTCATTGCGGCCGCGTGCGGAAACGTCGTAACCGAGACCGAGGCCTCCACTTCCGCCGCGCCCATCGCGGCACAGCCGTTCGACGAAGTCCAGGTCGAGTATGGTGCCACGCTCGATGAGTGGGCCGACGCTACCTCCGACTCCGGCGAGTCCCTGACGTCGAGGGAAACCTCGTCAGACTTCAGCGAGATCGAGTGGGAAGACCTCGTGCCGGCCGGGTACTCCCACGAAGAGGTATGGGCTCGCTACGACGACCGCCTCGCCGACGTCGAGTATGGCTCTCCCGAAGAAACTGCGTTGTACGAACAAATGCAGTCTGAAATCGACAACGACATCGTCGAGCCAGCGCTCGATGGCCAGAAGATCCGCCTCGAAGGCTTTGTGGCACCGCTCACCTACGACGGAGACATCGTCACCGAGTTCCTGTTGGTCCCCTACTTCGGAGCCTGCATCCATGTGCCGGCGCCCCCGGCCAACCAGACCGTTATGGTCACGCTCGACAAAGCCAACGGCTTCACCATCGACGAAGCGTGGGGCGCAGTGTGGGTTGAGGGTGTCATGACCATCGACGCCAACACCACCGAGCTTGGCGCTACGGGCTACACCATCGACGGCCAGTCGAGCGGCGTCTACGAAGGCTTCTAGGCCTCCAACCGTTATCGGCGCCATCGGGCGCTCCTCGTCGAGCGCCTCCAAGTAGTCGGACCACTGTGTTATCCAAGAGTCGGATTTCGTCGATCGCTTGGGAGCATAATGAACGTCACTACAGGTCTGCGCACATGGACTGGTGTTGCGGCAATGGTTGTCGTAAGCCTCATTGTGTCCCTGCTGGTCACATCGGCTCCGGCCACGTCGCAGGGCGCCACCGAGCAGTTGCGGCTGGTTCCGGCGGCCGACGCTACGATCTACTCCGAGTCGGGAGCCCTGGGCAACGGCGCGGGCCAGCACCTGTTCGCCGGCTTCACCCGCCAAGGCGCCGAGCGGCGGGCGTTGCTGCAATTCGACCTCAGCCAGATTCCAGCCGGGGCCACAATCGTGTCGGCTCAGCTCGAGCTGGACGTCAACATGAGTCGGGCCGCCACCGAGCCATTCAGCCTGTTCCGAGTCTCGAACCCGTGGTCGGAAGGCGCCACCGATGCCCCGGGCGAAGAAGGCCAGGGAGACACCGCACTCGAAGGCGACACAACGTGGACCCACGCCGAGCTCGGGGGCCAGGAGTGGACCACGCCGGGCGGCGACTTTGTGGCCCGTTCCAGCTCGCAAGCCTCCTTGACCGAGGGTCCAGCGACCTTCACCGGTCTCGGCGATGACGTTTCGGCCATGGCGGCGTCCCCGCAGACCAGCTTTGGTTGGATCCTCATCGGAGACAATCCAGACTCCCAGACCGCGATGCGCCTTGGTAGCCGCACCGGCACAGGCGGTCCAGAGCTTGTCATTGAATACGTGATCGAGCAGGCGCAGCCCGAACCAGATCCAGAGCCGGTACCCGTGGCCACCTGTCGAGGACTCGAGGCAACGATCGATCACAGCGACGCCGCCGGACCGGTGACCATCCGTGGAACCAGTGGCGCCGACGTGATTGTTGGCAGCCGGTTCGCTGACCAGATCGATGGTCGACGAGGAGCCGACGTGATCTGTGGCGGTCGGGGCAACGACCGGATAACCGGCGGCAACGGAGCCGATGTTCTCGTCGGAGGAAACGGCCGAGACGATCTTCGCGGAGGCGGCGGCGCCGACCTGCTCATCGGCGGACGAGGCAACGACGATTGTCGCGGCAACGGCTCACGCAACGACGTGGCGCGAGGTTGCGAAACCCGGCGGACCATTCCCTAAGCAAGACACTCCCGAAGCGGACATTCCCTAAGCTGCAGTGCTATGCGTCAAATGACCAACGATGAAGTCGCCGCCTTTCTTTCTGAAGGCACTCGCACGGGGAAGCTGGCCTGGGTGTCCCAGAACGGGGCACCCCATGTGGCTCCCATCTGGTTTGTGCTCGATGGCGACGACATCATCTTCAACACCCACCAGGACACCGGCAAGGCCAAAGCGCTCAAGCGAACCGGCCGGGCCAGCCTTTTGGTCGATCTTGAAGAACCACCGTTTGCCTTCGTGAAGGTCGATGGCACCGTCAGCTTCGAGGATGACCTCGAACAGGTGAAGGCTGCAGCTACTCGGATCGGCGGTCGGTATATGGGAGTCGACCGGGCCGAAGAATTCGGCGCCCGCAACGGTGTGCCCGGCGAACTGGTGGTTCGGTTGACGCCAACCAAGATCACCGCCCTCGACGACGTCTCGGCGTAG
>CAZGVQ010000089.1:0-9986 GCA_964529355.1 uncultured Acidimicrobiales bacterium | reverse complement strand
GGTTCAACGGCGAGCAGGGCATCGCCGAAGGCGCCCATCCCGGCCTGACCGTGCTCATTCACTCCACCGTGCATCCCGACACCATCGCCTCCGCACAGCAGGCCGCGGCGCCAGGGAGTGTGCAGGTATTCGACGCCTGTGTTGCCGGCGGGGCTGAGGCAGCGAAGACCGGCGAACTCGCCATGTTTGTGGGCGGCTGGGACGACATGAGTCCCCAGGTTCGCTCCGTGGTGGAAAGCTACGGATCCAAGGTGATCGATGGCGGACCGGTGGGTTCCGGCGCGGCCCTCAAAATCGGCGTCAACGTGATGACCTACATGCAGCAGGCGGCCGGGCGCATCAGCTTCGCGCTCATGGACAATGTTGGCGCCGAAACCCAAAGCCTCGTCGAGGCCTGGCGCCACATCGGGCAGCTCGGCACACTCACCGAGCAATATCTCGGACTTCTCGGAATCCCCGACGAGCACATCACCGGTGCGTTTCAGGAGTCGCTCGCCGGAGCGGCGTCGCTGGGCGTAAAGGATCTTGGGTTGGCCCGCGAGCTTGGATCGGTGACCCCCGAACTCGACGCGGTTCTCGACGCGCTGATCGCCTCAATGCCCCAGGTCATGAGGGCGACCAATGACGAATAGGTCTGGTTCCATCTAGGCTCCACCTCGATGAAGCCACACGACCTCAACCTCAGCCAATGACAGCACCAATTCAGGGACGCCCGGTGGTTGTTACCGGCGGCGGCAACGGTATCGGGGCAGCACTCGCCGTCGAAGCGGCCAATCGAGGCGCATCGGCGGTTGCCGTGGTCGACGTCGATGCCGCTGCAGCACAGTCGGTGGTCGACGAGCTCGTGGCGTCGGGCACCGCAGCAGGCGCCTATGCGTGCGACGTCGCCGACGCCGACGCGGTCGAGGCGCTGGCCGACCAGGTCGTCGAAACCCATGGTGTGCCCGCACTGGTGTGCGCAAACGCCGGGGTCATGGCCGCCACAATGCCGCTGCTCGAGACCCCAGCCTCTGATGCCGAGTGGGTGCTGGGCGTCAACGCCCGCGGCGTGCTTCACACACTTCAGAGTTTTGGTCGCAAGCTTGTGGCCGACGATGCCGGGGGCTGGCTGATGGCCACCGCTTCCGAGCATGCGCTGGGTGTTCCCCACCTCTACGGCGGGCCGTACACAGCATCGAAGCACGCGGTGCTGGGCCTCTGCGATGTGTTGCGCGGCGAGCTTCCCGAACATGTGGGCATCAGCGTGCTGTGTCCCGGGCTCACCACCAGCCAGCTCTGGAACGCCACCTCGACGCGACCTGACTCCTTTGGTGGTCCAGCCGAGGTCGACCCACAGACCGGCGCCTTCATGGAACACGCCGGAATGGACGCCTCGGTCGTTGCCGAGCGGGCCTTCGACGCTCTGGCCGACGGCCGGTTCATGATTCCGACCCACTACAACGCGCGGGTGTACGCCGAGAAGCGAGCCACCGAAGCCGCCGAGGCGTTCGAACGGCTCGCCGCCATCGATACCACCGATTACGACCTCAATACGCTGGCTGCGGATCTGATCGCCCAGCTCGAAGCGGGAAGTTAACGCAAAGTTAGGAAGCCACCGGGCGTCCGAGAACTGGCGGTGTCCCGTCGCCAAACGGTCGGTCGCTGAGAGCTTCGCGGCCGTGCGCCGATTCGAACACCGAGACATCGGGGCCCTTGGGGATGATGCCCGACGGATTGATGCCCGTATGCACCCCGTAGTAGTGGGCCTTCACCTGCGGGAAGTCGATGGTGTCGCCGAAGCCCGGCGTCTGAAACAGGTCGCGGGTGTAGCCCCATAGCGCCGGCATTTCCGCAATCTTGTTGCGATTGCACTTGAAGTGGTTGTGGTACACGGGATCGAACCGAACCAGGGTTGGCCAGAGCCGAATGTCGGCCTGGGTGATGGTGTCGCCCATCAGGAAACGCTGGTCGGTCAGCCGTTCCTCGAGCCAGTCGAGCCGAGCGAACAGGGCATCGTAGGCGTCCTCGTGTGCTTCCTGTGACGAGGCGAACCCGCTCTTGTACACGCCGTTGTTCACGTCGTGGAAGATCAGCTCCATCACTTCTTCCATCTCGTCGCGCTGAGCCTCGGGCCACAGGTCGGGCGCCCCGTCGCGGTGATGGCTTGCCCACTGGGTGGACAGGTCCTCCTCGATACTCGGGAAGTCGTTGGTGACGACACTCACCGACTCGATATCGACGATGGCCGGCACGGTGATACCCCGTGGGTAGTCGGGTATCCGGTTGAAGAACGCTTCCTGCAGCTTGTGCACCCCAAGCACGGGGTCGCGCTCGTCATCGTCGAGGTGAAAGTTCCAGCTCGAGGCGTCGTGCATCGGCCCGGCCACCGCTACTGAGATCGCCGACTCCAAGCCGAGCAGTCGGTGGGTGATCCACGCTCGGTTGGCCCACGGGCACGCATGGGCCACCACCAGTCGGTACTTGCCCGACTCGACCGGCCATCCGTCGGTTGCGTCGGCGGTGATCCGGTCGCCGATGTAGTTCATGTCCCGGTCGAACGATCCCGACTTTTTCGCCTGGTTTTCCTTGGCCATATCCGTCACCTGTGCCGTGTCTTGGGAGCGTTATCCTAGGCCTTGCCATCCGGCCAGGTAGCCGCGGTTTGTCGATGAGCTGGAATCGGCCGCCGAAGCGCTGCTAAGCCTGAGCGGGGAAGCTACCGGTTCCGGGGAACGTTGGATGTCGATTCCGAAACACGTCAACCATGAGTTGAGCCCCATGTCGTGCCCCGTCAACCTCGACGATGTCGACCTGTTTGGCGACGGTGCGCAGGAGCACTGGTACGAGGCGTATGAGATTTTGCATCGCGACGCGCCGGTGCTGCGCATAGAGGGTGGTGGTCTTACGCCAGGCACCGATGCGTTTGTGCTCACCAAGCACGCCGACATCACCATGGTGGTCAAGGACACCGATCGGTTCACCAACCTCACCACCAAACGTCTGGGCAAGATGGTCGACGAAGGCCTCACGGCCGAAGAGGCCTTCGCAACACAGAACAGCCTGATGACGGCATCGATGCTGTCGCTGCGACCCACTCAGGCGTTGTATTTTCAGCATCGACGCGAGCTCACCGACCCCTGGGTTGGCCCCGGAGCGCTTCGTCATCGCGACATGATCACCGGTCACGCCAACGATCTTGTCGACGAATGGACAGCCGACGAGAACGCCGAGTTCACCGAGGTCGAGTTCATCAGTCGCTTTGCCCGGCCACTACCCCAACGGGTGATGGCCAGCGTGCTCGGGTTTCCCCTCGAGGACATTCCCCGCCTCGCGGGTTGGGGCGATGCCGTGGTGATGCCTTTTGTGTATGGCACGGGTCTGCGTCACGAGCTCACGCCCGAACAGACCACCGACATGATCGCCCAGCTCGACGGCTTTCAGGACTACATCTACGAGCACGTTGCCGCGAAACGGCTGGATCCCCAGGACGACATGGTGAGTTTCCTGTGCGGCGCCCACTACAAGGCGCTCGACCGCAAGCTCACCGACCTCGAGATCGCGGGCATCGTGCACGCCATGATCATCGGAGGTCTCGAAACCACGCAGTATGCCCTGGAAGAGCAGGCCCAATTGCTGTGTGAGAACCCGGGCACCTTCGAGCTGCTGCGCGAAGACCGATCGAAGCTTCGGGCCTTCACCGAAGAGGCCATGCGGATGCGTTCGCCAACCCATGGGCTGTCGACCCGGGTCACGACCCGCGACGAAGTGTTCCAAGGTGTCGATGTCCCGGCCGGGTCGCTGTTGCATTTGCGGTTTGCCGCGGCCAACGTCGACGGCGAGGAGTTCGAGTGCCCCTTCGATCTCGATCTCGATCGCAA
Organism: uncultured Acidimicrobiales bacterium; assembly: GCA_964529355.1. GTDB lineage: Bacteria > Actinomycetota > Acidimicrobiia > Acidimicrobiales > SHLQ01 > CALLQB01. The sequence goes on along the minus strand of CAZGVQ010000089.1, from coordinate 6,129 downwards.
AGGTTTGACCCGTCATGTCACCTTCTCGGCCGGACCGCGGGTGTGTCCCGGTGCAACGTTGTCGAGGGTCGAGCAGCAAATCGCGTGGGGTGTGTTGCTCGACCGGTTCGAGTCCATCGAGTACGCGGCCGACAACGACTGGCTTCACCAACCAGGCATCATGCTCGGAACGCTGAGGCTGAACTTGAGATTCAGAGATTCCGAGACACCTCTCGACCTGGGAACCGGCCGCTAAGCGTGTCCACAATCACACAAGGGTGAGACCCTGGCACGATCTCTATTCATGGCGGTGCTTTGCTTCTTGCATGAGGGCGAAATCGCCTCTGCGCCACCAGACGTTGAGGGTTACGGCGCTGATCTTCCAGCCGTCTTCGGTGTGGACGAGCTGGTTGTCGTAGTAGCCGCCGATGGTGAACTCGGGTTCGGGCCAGTCGTTGAGGAAGTGCGCTGCCTGCATCTGCATTCGGCAGCGTGCCGACTCGCCATCGTCGCTCAGGTCGATGAGTGGGTTCGACATGGTGTGTTGGGTGGCGTCGAGCCCGGCCAGGCTGGCGCGTACTCCGGCGACCCAATCATCCGCGCTGAGCACCGCCGGTTCGCCGCCGTTGTAGGAGCTGAAGTCCGCCGAGATCTGGTCGGTAAAGGTACGTCGATAGAGATCCCAGTCGCGGGTATCGATACCGAAGGCGTACTCGTAGAACGGCCTGGTGATTCCGGCTAGATCGATTGCTGGTTGGTCGGTCATGTCGTGGCTCCGGGTCGGCAAAGGAAGCAGTTTCAGGCAAAGAGGTGCGGGGCGAGTCGATCGAGGCTGGTGTCGTCGATGGGGGAGAGCTGGCACCGGGTGATGCCCAACTCGCCGAGCCAGGCCAGACCTTCGATGACTTTGGAAGCATCGCCGTAGAACCGGCTGTACACGCCATCGCCCAGCATCGCCTGCATCCCCTTGGTCATTTCGTCGTCGCCGACGTTGCACAGCACGAACATGCCGATGCCGATGTCGGGGTCGACCGCGCGAACCCGCCCGATCATCTCGACGAGATCATCGTCGGTGACTTTGCCAAGCATCGGCACGTTGAGCACGCCGTCGCGGGTGGCCGATGTTGCCGCCTTGATCTCCACCCGGTCGCAGTGTGGCGTGACCTCGCGCATCGTTCGTGGTCCTCCGACGGCGGCGACCAGGGGCGTCACGGTGTCGGTTTGTGGTCCGATGCCTTCGACATCGACCTGGTAGTAGTGGCCGTCGAACGTGCAGGTGCCGGTGTGGAGCAGCTCGCGGATGATCTGCACCGACTCGATAAACGCCCCGGCCCGGTCGCGTGGCGCTGGGTAGTCGAGGCCGGCGGCCTCCATCTCGGGTTTGGCCCAACCGGCTCCGAGACCCAGCTCGAATCGGCCGTCGGATGCCTGCTGCATCATGAGCGCAGCCTGCGCTACCTCGACCGGACTGCGGAACAGGTTGTTCACGAATGCAGTGGTGATCCGCACGGTGGTGGTGGCCGCCGCCATCGCTCCGGCGCTCACCCAACAGTGGGGGAACGGATGGCCGGGCGTATAGAAGTGGTCGGCGATCGACAAGATGTCGAACCCCTGATCCTCGCGACGTTTGGCCCATTCGACCGGGTGGATCTCGGGGCGCATGTAGTTCGTGACGTACTCCATGGCCGGTCGCCTACCCCTCGGCTTTCCTGATTCGCTCGCTCGAGTACAGCCGGTGGCTCACTCGCCACCCGTCGGCGGTCTTCACCACGTCGTCGTAGTACGAGCCGAACACGATGCGCGAACCACCGCCCTCGCGCATCGGGATGGGGAATATCGCCCGGCTGTAAAGCCGGATCCCATCGCCTTCAACCTCGGCGTGAATGTTCATCATCAGATGAGCCTGAGGATGCTGGCCCTCGGTATCCATGTACTCGATGATCCGGTCGAGTCCGGAGAGCGTTACGTCGAGGTGTGGAATCTCGAACACCGCATCGGTGGTAAAGATGTTGCGCAGCACGTTCCACGCCCGGTCGTCGACCGCGTCGCCGTAGCGGCCCATGAGCTCATGTAACTCCAGGCGATCGGCGGCGGTAAGTTCCACGTGCGGTCCTTTCGGGTCGAGCGGACAGTAGCAAGACAGCAATCGATGCCGCTAGGTGCGTACCCGCCACGCCCAGTAATCGGCAAGCGAATCCATCGTGTAGGGGGCGTCGCTGTGGTGCACGACGAGCTCGAGCAACCCGCTCGCGATGAGTTGCTGGGTGACCTCATCCCAATCGGTGTCTTCCCGGTACGCCGTTCGGGTACTGGCAACCAGCAGACCGCCATCGCGGGTGAGTGTGGCCATGGTGGCAAGCGCCAAGGGCGGGACATGCCCAACGGTGAACACGCCGCCGACGACCACCACATCGGCCGATGCCACAAGATGTGCTGCGACCGGAACGGTCAGATCGATTCCACCCTCGAGCGACTGGTAGATGCCTCGCTCGCGGGCCCGGGCGATCATCGGTTCGCTAAGGTCAACGCCCCGCAGGTTGGTCCAGCCATCGGTGTGCAGCGCAGCGCCGACCAGGCCGGTGCCACAGCCCGCATCGAGGATTGCGAGGGAGTCGCGAGTATCCGACCAGCCGATTGCTGCGACGGCATCGGCCACGGTGCGCCTCATCATGTCCGGCATTCCGTAGTCGTGGCTGGCGACGTCGTGGTCGTAGTCCTCGGCCCATCCGTCATAGAACGACCGAAGCTTCTCAACATCGCCGTCGAGATCCATCGACCCGCGCATCGACGCTGTCATGTCGGTTAGCTCGCCCGGATCATCGTTGCCCACAGCATCGGACCGTATCGGAGCGCGCCACCTCCAGCAGAACGTGGCCTCCAGCGGAACAACGTGGCCTACGATCGACAGGATGAACGCTGACGATGCAGCCGCCCACATCGAGATCACCCAGGTTCTCTATCGGTACAGCCGAGGTGTCGACCGGGGCGATCGCGAGATGATTCGGAGCGTGTATCACCCCGATGCGCTCGACAATCACGGTGCGTGGACCGGCCTGGGCGTCGAGTTCGCCGACCGTATTGTCGATTCGCTCGATGGAGCCACGCTGACCGCGCAACATCACATCACCAACGCACTCATCGAGCTCGACGGCGAAACCGCCGCATGCGAGAGCTACTTCCTGGCCTATCACCCAAGCCGCGATGAAGCGGGCGCCGAGGTTCTCGCCGCCGCCGCTGGCCGGTATCTCGACCGATTCGAGCGACGTGATGACGAATGGCGGATTGCCGATCGCCGGGTGGTCCTGGACTGGACGCGCGAAAAGGTCGAAGGCGAGCCGTGGCCATCACAAACCGCGTACCCGGGTGGCGGGCGCCGCGAGGCCGACCCATCGTGGGAGCTGTTTGCATGACCAGCCGGATCCAAGGCGACACCTACCGGGTCACCGACGAAGAGCGTGAGCAGTTCGCGGCCAAGGGCTACGTCCACCTCAAAGGCCTGCTCACCGACGAAGAAGTCGCAAACATCGAGACGGTGTACGACCAGTTCCTCCGCCGCGAGATCGCGGTGCCAGGCAAGGACTACTGCGACATGGCTGGCGACTACGGACGCGAGCCCGACGATTACTCGATCATCAACGTCATGCTTCCGCGGCGCTACTACCCGCCGTGGAAGGACAACGTGTTCGAGCGGCGGGCGGCTTCGGTTGCCGAGCAGCTGTGCGGCAACGGAATGGCCATCGACTACGACCAGCTCCTCGCCAAGCAGCCGCACAAGGACGATGCCGTGTTCGCCTGGCATCAGGACATGGCCTACTGGCCCGACACCCCCGACACCCGCACGGCAACACTATGGCTGGCGGTCGATGATTCAACGGTGGACAACGGATGCATGCGCTTTGTGCCCGAAACCATTCACGAAGATTCGTTGCGTCCTCACGAACCGCAGTTCGGCGACCGTGGTGAATCGCACGCGCTCGGCACCACGCTGCGGCCCAGCGACGACGTGGTGACCGTGCCGATCTCACGCGGCGATGTCACCGTGCATAACGAACGGGTGATGCACGGCTCGGGTGGCAACACCACCGATGGCTTCCGACGGGCATACATTCTCGCGTTCCGGTCGGCGCCCACCATCGCGATCGAGCGTGAACTCGGCTTCACCCACAGCCACAACGATGACGCAGAGGTTTTGGGCGACGTCGGGGTCGAGGGAGAGACCCGCTCCTAGCGAACAACGATCGATCTGTGACGCCTTGTTGTGCCGTGACATACTGCGGCGCATGACGATGATTGAGCGCTACGCAGAAGCTTTTGACACGCTGACCTTCACCAATCCTGCCGACGGCGTGTTGCAGATCACGCTCGAGGGGCCGGGCCTCAACTCGGTCGATGAGGTGAAACACAAACAGCTTGCCGAGATCTGGGCGACGATCGATCGCGATCCCGATGTGCGGGTGGCACTGCTTGCCGGAGCCGGCAAGGGCTTCAGTTCAGGTGGCAGCTTCGATCTGGTCGAGACGATCATTTCCGACTACCAGCGAAACCTCGAGGTGCTTCGCGAGGCCCGCGAACTGGTGATGGGCGTCATCAACTGTTCGAAGCCCGTGGTGTCGGCAATGTGGGGCCCAGCGGTGGGCGCCGGACTCGTTGCAGGCCTGCTCGCCGATGTGTCGGTAGTGGGCAGCAACGCCCGGATCATCGATGGTCATACTCGCCTCGGTGTGGCAGCAGGTGATCATGCTGCGATCTGTTGGCCCATGCTCTGCGGCATGGCCAAGGCCAAGTACTACCTGCTGACCTGTCGCGACCTCTCGGGCGCCGAGGCAGAACGCATTGGTCTGGTCTCGCTCTGTATCGATGACACCGACGGCCCCGAACCGGTCCTCGAGGAGGCACTGACCATCGCGACCGAGCTTTCCGATGGCGCTCAGCAGGCCATCCGATGGACCAAACGAACCCTCAACCACGCCTACCGAATGTTCGAGCCAGCCTTCGATGCCTCGGTGGCCTATGAGTTCCTGGGCTTCCTCGGACCCGATGCGGCCGAAGGAGTAGCGAGTCACCGCGAGAAGCGTGCTGCGGACTTCCGCGGAGGCCCCACCAGCGAATAGCGGTGCGTTTCAGTAACTATCATCTGATCTAAATACCTATTGCGGTTGGCCTGGAAATCGGTACTCTCGGCCTTATCTGCTCGTTTGAGCAGTTTTCTTACGAGAGGCGCAGGGGATGAAGCACCGGACGGCGGACGTAGCGGAGCACTTTTGGCGGGTTGGTGCGCTGGTTGCGCTGGTCGGCGTGCTGGCACTTCTTTCTGGATTTTTCGCGCTCGAGCCAGCTCATGCCCAGACCGACGAGGACGATTTCGCGGAGATCACCATCGACCCGGCCACTGATCTGGTCGATGGCCAGCAAGTAGAGGTAGCGGTGCCTCGGCCGGACGGCGACATCTCCTCGGTCCTGGTTGCGCAGTGCCTGGTGGCCCCGGACCAGACCGAAGCCGACCAGGACTGCACCTACCGCGCCTCGCTGGGCTACCCCTCCGATGTGGAGGTCGCGTCCGCAAGCATCACCGTCTTTCGGAGTGTCGATACCGCCGACGGAACGCTTGACTGCGCGACCGCGCGTTGCGTCGTTCGTGCTTTTGCGTACAGCCACAGCGGAAGCGGCCTCGGCTACGAGGTGGTCGGGGAGGGTGCGCTGAACTTTGACCCCAACGCTGCCGAGCTTGACCGGCCGACCTTCACGGTGAGCCCCAACGAAGCATTGGTCGATGGTGATTCGGTGACGATCTCGGGTGAAGGGTTTCGGCCCTTCGATCGCGTGCACGTACAACAATGCGAAGGCTCGGTACATCTGTTTAACCGTTCGGGCTGCGTTCGAGGCACCTTCGACGCCTCCGAAGTCGATGGAACACTCTCGGCGACGCTCCCGGTAGTACGCCAGATCCCTGGGGACGGCTTCGGAAGAGACGATTGCGCCGAGGTCGACTGTGTTATCCGGGTGACCGTGCAGTCCAACGGTGACCCGGTTGGCTCCGCCACTATCGTGCGCGACGCCGCGCCGAAGGCGTTGGAGTTCGACGACATTCCCTTCGAGGTGGACCTTCCGGTCGTTCGTACGCAACCCCGGAACGACCTGGTCGATGGGCAG
>CAZGVQ010000088.1:0-9997 GCA_964529355.1 uncultured Acidimicrobiales bacterium | reverse complement strand
CGGCGCAAGCGCCTCCGCTGTCTTCCTGGTCGCTACGGCGCAAGCGCCTCCGCTCTGCGCTTCGCTATGTCCCGCCGGCTTCAACCTCGGCCTCCGCTGGCGCTACGGCACGACACCACGCGCTGGGCAAAGCGTTGGATGGCCGATGGCTTCACCCTGTTCTTTGCCAGGCTTTTTGGGCGTCTTCTACTACTGGGGCGGTGATTGCTCCTGCGAAGCGGAATGCTCCGCTGGACCAGACGGGGCAGGTGTCGATTCCTACCCGAACGTCGGCGAATCCGCTGGTGCAGAAGTGAATGCCGGTGGACTCTCGTACCAGGTTGCGCTTGCCGAACATACAGGGTTCGAATTCGAGGCAGGGCAAGGTCTCGGTGTAGTTGCCGTTTGCGTCCAGCACGGCGGCGGCGGAGTCGATCAGCTCGACGCGGCGGTTCGCCTTCGCCACTTTGGCCAGTACTCGGTTTGTGTCGCGCGCCCAGTTGATATCGAGCACGGCCTGCAGTCGGGCTTCGGGCACCGTGCCGAGGTACACGCGTGCGCCGTCGGAGGTGAACAATCGCACGGCTCCGGTGAGATCGGCTTCGAACTTTCGAAGGGAAGCCTGCCCCGACAGCTGCTTGCCATTGGCCTTGGCCATGCAAGGGGTGAACGAATTTCCCGCGAAGACCAGGATGGCGCCGAACATGTCGTGCGTGGCGACGTCGGTGCGCATCTGTGACAGAAGGTCACACACCGCAACACCGTGGAAACTCGCCCCAACAACGTTGAGCCTCCCACCGGTTTCGAGGAGGTGGTGCGCATGCTCGGACGCCGAGAACGCAAAGCTGTCGCCGTAGTAGCCGACGGTGAAGTCGCTCGGTGTGGTCGGGGTGAGTCGGCGGAGGCGGGCTTCCTCAAACACCTGGCCGGACGGGTCGGCCGGAGCAGCGGCTTCAGATGATCGCAGGCCACCGATGATTCCGGCGTCGCCAAGGAGGATGCCGATCAACAGCGCGATAGCCACCCCGAGGATTCTCACCCGTACCAATCGGCGGTGAGCGGCGGGCGTTGAACCCGCAGCGAAGATGACCGTCTCTGCTAGAAACCTCACCCATGAGCGACAACCACCAGCAGCTAGCCGATGCGTGGGAGAGTTTCACCAATTCGTTGAAAACGATGGGTCACGACGTGCTGGCCCAGGCGCCGAGCGATGCCGAGCGAGTCGATGGCTTGCGGTTTATCCTGCGACAACTCGCCTACCGCGAAGAGCAGTTTCTGGAGTTTCCGGCCGGTTATGGCGCCGAACTCTTCCGGCCCGAGTCGCCCACTCGCAAGGTGTTTGCCGACTGCCCCGACACCATCTATTGGCAGTTCAGCGTGGCCAAGGGCGGCCGCTACCGGATCAGCGGTACCCGGGGTGAGTCTCCCTACATCTCCTTCACCGCCTACCGGGCCGGCATCGAGGATCGAGTGGTCGCCGATCTGCACGATGGCGAATTGGCGATTGACGATGACGGATCGTTCGAGCTGATGGTGGGCGGCCCGGAACCCGGTGGAAACCATCTCGATCTGGGCGACGATGCCGCGTTCGTGATCATCCGCGAATACACCCACGACCGCGTACACGGGGTGAAGGCCAGCTTCGAGGTCGAGCAACTCTCGCCCGAACCGTCGCATCGGCCCGAGCCCGACGCCGACCACCTGACCGGTGTCCTCGGTCTGCTGGGGATGGGCCTGGGCTTTGTCAACAACGCCACGGTCAACCTGTCGGAGGAGTTGCGGCTTCGCCCGAACCAGATGAACGAAGCGGCCGCCGAACTGGTGTCGGAGATGGCCGGAACACCGCACAACCACTACCAACTCTGCTACGTCCAGCTAAGCCCCGGTGAAGCCCTGGAGCTTGAGATCACCCCTCCCGATTGCCGCTACTGGAGCGTGCACCTCAACAACTACTGGCTTGAGTCGCCCGAGTTTCGCGACGGTCAGTCGGTGTGTATCAACGACAGTCAGGCGATTCGTGAATCCGATGGCTCGGTGCGAATGTTTGTGGGGCCCGACGACCCCGGTGATGCGGTCAACTGGCTCGACACCAAAGGACGCACGGAAACGATTCTGTTGGCCCGCTACCTGCTGCCCGAAGCCGACCTGCCGCCCATCATCACCAATGTGGTGAGCGCCTAGGGTCTGCTGCATGCACCTTCCGCAACTGCTGCCCGTGGTTCTGGTTCATGGCGGGCTGTTCGAAGACATGAATCCCACGAAGTACTGGATCGACAGCGGGGTCACCGAGGCATTGGCGGCCACGACCACGCGGTTCATCGCTCCAAAACGTCCGGCCGAGCCCACCTCGTGGCAGCAGGAATCCGACGTTCTGCTGGCGGCAATCGAGAAGGCGGGGTTCGATCAGGTTGCGCTGGTCGGAGCTTCACACGGATGCTCGGCCGCGGCTCGCTTGGCGGTGGACCATCCAAACCGCGTCGGCCGCCTCATGCTGGCCTGGCCCGCCACCGCAGGCGATCAGGTGCTCGATGATCTGGCCCGCATCGTCATCGAAGACCAGGTGGGCGCCGAAGCCGCCGACGATCTGCTCGCTGGCGAGACGATCCGCGGGGTCACCGATACCGAGTTGGCCAACCTTGCAATGCCGTTGGTGGTTTTTCCGTCGATCCCGGCCAGCCACGCTCATCAGCGCGACACGGCCACCCGGATCGTGCAAGCCCAGCCCGAGGCGCTGCTGGCCGGAGGATCACCCGACCCGCTCGACAAACAGTTCGCTGAGCACCTCGACGAGTTTCTTCGGATCCTGCAGGTCGTGTCGGTAATCGAACACGACGACTAGTGGGCGTGGCCCGCCAACGGTAAGGCGAATGGTCGGCCGTCGCGCAACCATTGCTCGGTTCCGATCCGAGCATCGTCGATGAGGTGACCGCTCTGGCTGAAGTCGGTGGGGCCGACCGTGAGCGGACACGGAGGCGGCACCAGATGAACGGGCACGGGGTACGTGGCCCGTTGTGTTTCGGTGACCAACCGCTGTTGCACGAGGAGCGAGACCCCATGAAGCGCCAAGGCGATGCTCGATTTCGGCAGCTCGGAAATGCCGCAGGAATAGCCGGTGCTGAGTACCCAGACTTCGGTCGCTCCGGCAGCGATGGCGGTGTTGATGGGCGTGTTGTTGGCGATGCCGCCATCGATGAGCGTCTTCCCGCCGATGGTTATCGGAGGGAACACCCCCGGTAGGGAGATGCTGGCCAGAATCGCATCGACGGTCGACCCGCTCGTCAGCACGACCTCATCGCCCGATAGCGCGTCGGTTGCCTGCACGCTGATGGGAATCGGCGCATCCTCAAGACGGTCGAAATTGAGGTGTTGGCGCAGCACTCGACGGACGCCGGAGTTGGGCACCGAGTGATTCTGCTTTCCGAGGAACGCCCGCAACCCCAGAATCGGATGTAGCGGGAACACACTCCGGCTGGTGAGACCCTGCCAGATCTTCGCGAGATCGTCGGCGGTGCCGCCACCGGCCACAAATGCGGCGTTCATCGCACCGACCGAGGTCCCAAAAACCGCATCGGGAGCCACGCCCTCGGCCTCGAGAGCCTGCATCATCCCAACCTGGACTGCGCCGAGGCTCGCTCCCCCGGAAAATACGTACGCAATGGTCATCGCTGGCGGAAACCCTATCGGATCGGGTTCTATTCACGCCTAGGGGTTGATGACGGTGTCGCCTTCATCGATGTCGGGAGAGGTGACCCCGACCGTGGCGCCGGAGACCGCGGAGACCTCGACCGGAACAAAGGTGGTTGCGCCGCTTGGTCTCACCACTTCCAGTGCGTGGACACCCGAATCGAGTCTTACGACCGCACCGGCCGGCACGGTGAGCATCTGGGAGGTCTCGGCACTCGACCATTCGATGCTGACGTCCACCAGATCGAGCGCTGGCAGTTCGGCGTCGGCGGGAACGTCGGCCACGAGGGTCCAGCTGCCGTCGGTCTCGAGTTGTCGGGAAGCAACCGGCGCCATGAAGGTCGACCGGTCGGCGAGTCGAACGAGAACCTCGTCGCCCAGGTCTTCGATTTCCTCGGGCGGTACCGACCACTCGACTTCGCGAACCGCTGCGGTAAGCGTCAACACGCCCCCGGCGTCCCCGCCATTACCAACCGCCCCGACTCTGGCCTCGCTGTTTCCGAACACCACCGCACCAAGCTCAACACTGCCGGTCTGCTGTTGGCCCGTGGCCAGCTGCCAACGCTCGACCATCGCTGCGGTGTTGGCGGTGAAGGTGGAGTCGACCGTGACGGTGACGTCGGGGTCAAATCCCATGGCCACCAGGTTGGTTTCAAGCTGCGCGACATCGACACCCTCGGTATCGACCTCCATGGTGCGGAACGCCGGCACCGAGCCTTCGAGCAGAATGACCGGCTCGCCGTTGACGCGGAACAAGGTGTCGCCAGTGACGACGGTGTCCTCAGGGGCCACGACATCGTGCACCGATCCGCCGAGGGGGTTCTGCACGATGTGGGCACCGGCGAACGTCATCTGGCCGTCGGCCTCAAAGCGTTCGGCGAGCGCCTGGGTTCGAACCTCGGTTGTCTCACGAGGGGCCGGCCCCGCTTCGGGCTCGGCCTCGAAGATCTTGGCCAGATCGAGCCAAACCGCAATGACGATGATGAAGAGGGCGATTATGGCAAAGGCGATCTTGCGGCCCAGTCGAGTAGGGCGGGTCATGCCGCCCTCAGCGCTTCGGTCGGTGCCAGGCGAGCAGCTCGCATCGCCGGGTACAGCCCGGCTGCGACGCCGATAACCAGCGCTGCGACAAACCCACCGACCATGGCGGTCGACGGGAGCACGATCTGCCAACCCTGGCTTCGTGCATATCCGGCAGTGACTGCAGCGCCGAGCGCGACACCGGTAAGCCCGCCGAGCGCAGAGAGCAGGAGAGACTCGGCGAGGAACTGACGCGAGACATGGGCCCGGGTGGCTCCGAGCGCCCGCCGCAGACCGATCTCGTTTCGGCGTTCGATGACGGCGATGACCATGACGTTGGCGATGCCGATTCCGCCCACCAGTAGCGCCACCACACCAAGACCCAGGAAGAGCCGTGCGGTGGTGTCCTCGATCTCGTCCTCGGCGGTCAACAGCTCGGACGGCCGTGACACGTCGACCTCTTCGGGGCTGGCCGGATCGGCGGTTGAGGGAAGGACCGCTCGGACGCTATCGAGCTGGTCGGGAGCGGTTCGGATGTAGAGAACGCTCGGGTTGAGTTCGCTCTCAAAGACCGTTGCGGCGACGGGCTTGCCGATGATGGCCGACCGATCGATGTCGGGGGCCAGAGGAAACGGATCGAGTACACCGATGACCGAGAACCATTCGTCGCCGATAAGCACCTGGGTCCCCTGAGCCACTGCGGCAACGCCAAGCCGTTCGGCGCTTACCGAACCAAGGACCACGGTAGGCACCGCGCTACTTGCCTCGTCGTGCCACCGACCAAACGCAACCTCGCCGTTCAGTGCATCGAGCAGGTCGAGATCGGCGGCGAGCGACGTGATACCACCAGTCTCGTTTTCGTTGATGAGATCGTTCTTGAGCACCGGCTGGTCGAGCGAAATGATGTCGGCGACCTGCTCTACCGGGCCGATGCGCGACACCTTGCCCACGGTTTCGGCCGGAAGCACACCGTCGCCGCCGCCAAACCCGCCACCGGGCTCGACGGTGAGGAGATTGGTGCCGAGCGCGGCGATCTGAGCTTTCAGTTCGGCGCGGCTCGACTCGGACAGGCCGAGAATGGCAACCAGTGCGGCAATACCGATGGTGATGCCCAGCGCCGAGAGCGCCGTGCGCACCTTTCGGGTGCTGAACCCGCCCGTTGCGACGCCCAGAACGTCGCTGAGCCGGAACCGACTGGCGGCGACCTTGCTGGTATCGACCGGAGATCCCGTTTCGCCACGGGATGAGCCGAACCTCATAGCCAACTACTCATGAGAATGCCCGGGCAGCCAGCGCCGAGTCGTGCTCGATAAGGCCGTCGCGAAACGCGATCTGGCGAGGAAGCGACGCCGCCAGCTCGCGGTCGTGGGTGATCACGACCAGGGTGGTGCCTTCATCGTGAAGCTCGTGGAGCAGCGAGAGAATGGAGTCGCTCGATCGCGAATCGAGGTTTCCGGTGGGCTCGTCGGCCAGCACGATGGCCGGACGGTGGACGACCGCTCGGGCGATGGCCACCCGCTGCCGCTCGCCACCCGACAACTGATTGGGAAGATGCAAAAGACGGTGCCCAAGCCCAACCCTGATCAGGGCCTCGGCCGCTCGTACCTGGCGTTCACGGGAGCGAAGACCCGAGTAGAGCAACCCATTGGCGACGTTGTCGATAGCGGTTTCACCATCGATGAGAAAGAACTGCTGAAACACAAACCCGATCAGGCGCGACCGCACCGCCGACAGGCGGCGATCGCTGAAGCCCGAAACCTCGTGGCCATCGATGAACACTTCGCCCGAAGTCGGCCGATCGAGTGTGCCCATTACGTGCAGCATCGTCGACTTTCCCGAACCCGACGGACCAACGATCGCGGCCAGCTCACCGCTTTCGATCGCCAACGAAACCCCGCCCAGCGCCTCGACCGGGGGCGTGCCCGGGTAGCGCTTCACGACATTGCGAAGCTCGACCGCATGGGCATGGCGAACGGTGCTGCCGGTCATGAAGGCACAACCAGCGCATCGCCGGGCTCGAGTTGTGAGCTTTCCACTTCGACGACACCCTCATCAAACGTGCCGATTTCGACCTGAATAAGCACCGTGGTGCCGTCGTCGAGTTCCTTTTCGACGGCGAACCCGCCTTCGACCAAACTCACCAACGCCCGAGTGGGAACGACCATTGCGCCGTCGATGCGAGTGCTGATGGTGAGGACGGTTACCGGGCCGGCCACGACCGAGTCATCGCCGTCGGTCAGGGCCAATGTGACATCGATGGTTGCATCGTCATCGTTATTTGCGCCCGGCGTGACGATGGTTCCGACGTCGGTGACCACGCCGCCCCGAAGTGACCCATCGGCCAGTTCGACATCGACCTGGTCGCCAACCGCAAACTCATCGGCGTCGCTGGCCACGATCGTCAGGGTGATCGACATGGTTTGCGCCGTGAGACTCAACACCGGGCGACCGGCAACCAGCTCTGAACCGGGCAGCACGAGACTTTGGCCCGCAACGAGGCCCGGCCGCACCAGGGCATAACCACTGGAATCGGCGACGGACGTTACCGGCAGGTCGTTTGCGCTTTGCCAGCGCCCTACAGCGGCTTCAGTGGTTTCAGTGACGACGCCGTCGACGGTCATTTCGCCATCGGGGTCGAACCCACCAGATGACAACAGCGACTCAAGGGTTTCGATGTCGGCTCCGGGGTCGGCGAGCAGTTCGCCGATGCGGCCCGGGTCGGTCAGTGCAACCACCGGCTGCTCGTCGATGGAGTAGAGGACGGTTCCCTGAGTAATCGGCGTGTCGGAAGCGACGAAGTCAGCGGCTATTCCGGCAGCCCCATTCACCACGGTCACCAACACCTGCTGCACGTCGAACTCGGCAACCGAGTCGCCGGACCGAGCGGTGTTGCCTGTGGTGGCGGCGGAAACCACAGTTGCCCGGCCATCGGTGAGCGTTGCAGCGCCAAGGCGGAAGTCGCCGGTGATCTCGGCTCCGAGATCCTCCTGCCAACGTTCGACCATCGCTTCGGTGTTTGCGGTGTAGGAGTTGTCGATGGTGACGGTGACGTCGGGGTCATACCCGAGCTCGACAAGGTTGCTTTCGAGCTGATGCACGTCGGGCCCTTCGTCGCCTGAGCTCAGGTTTCGGAAGAAGGGCTGGTCGCCGTAGAACAGGACCATCGGTAGGTCATCGATGGTGGCGATCACGTCGCCGCGAGCAACCGACGCACCCACCGTTGCCGTCGTGGTGAACGTTCCATCGGTCTGGGCGATGGCCGAGACCGACTCACCGAAACCGAGCGTCCCCGCCCACTCGACCTCTTCGAGAAGGTCGCGGGTTTCCACCGGTGCGGTGGCCAGCGCCACCTGCTCCTCGGTGGTCGTGTTGTCGTCATCGCCGTTCTGATCGATGGCCGCCAACGCGCCGAGCGTGCCCACAACGCCGACGGCCAAACCAGCGAGCGCGATGGGCCAACGCCGACGGCGGGGACGCAGATCGAGGGTCTCAAGTGTTTGACGAACCGACTCGTCGGAGGTGCTCACCTCAACAGGTTTGCTGCTGTCGGCGGGATGGGTGTCGATGGTGTCCGGTTGGCCCTGGTCGGACGGATTCTCGGCGCTACCGGCCTGAATTGCGGACCGGGGATTCGCCGTCACTTAGTTTCCGCCTCGGCCCTGACCAACGCCTGCGTTGGCGAATGCGTCCTGGATGATCGGGCTGCACTTCTCCATGGTTTCGATGACTGCGGGGTCCTCGGGGTCGAGGCCAAGACCGACAGCAAAGCGAGCGGTGCCGTTACCGAAGCCCCCGCCTCGTTGGCCACCCTGCTGGTTACCGCGGCCGTTTCCGTCACCATCACCGTTGCCGGCGCCGGGGGCTGCGCCGTTGCCGTTGCCGCCGTTCTGACCGGGGCGGCCGCCGATTGCCAGGTCGCCGACATCCCAACCGTCATCGCGTACGCAGTCGGAGAACTCGACCAACGCATCCTGAATCTCGACGTTTTCGCCAATGGCGGCTCGTCCGCCGCCGCCAAATCCAGCGTTGGCGAGAACATCACGGCACACATCGATCGCGGCCCGGAAATCTTCGCCCTGACGGTCAACATCTTCGAACGCCGACCGGAGATCGGGGTTGCCATCGCTGTCGAGTGCAATATCGGGGAAGTCGAGGCCCTGGTCTCGCATGCACGCCGAGAACGCGAGGGCTGCCTCGTCGGCGGGCAGATCGGCCGGATCGACCTCTTCAGCTTCGTCGCCACCAAGATCGTCGGCAACGGCCACGTCCTCAAGGCTGGCTACACCCGCGGAAGTTCCCTCGCCACCAGCGCCGCCACAGGCGGTCGCGAACAGCGTCAGCGCGGCGAAAAGGGTCAGCATCACGCGGAACCGATTGGTCTTTTTTGGGGCTTGGGCAGCCATGTCTTCCTTCAAAGGGTGAAATTGGGAGCGAATCGCTTCTCTCACCATGCCGGTCGACTGTAAAGAAAGTGACAAGAGGAGTGAAAGACTTCGTTTCCTCAGTACCTCAAATCGGGGCTCGAACCGCTTGTGAAAGCGAACCGGCCTACATATTCGATAGATCCATCTCGATGAACAGGGCCTCGGCCGTGGTGATGACCACCCCGTCGGCGACGCACTCGCCGTGCATATGAAGTTTGCGCCCGTCGCGAGAGGAAATCCATGTGCTGAAGGTGATGTCGGCGCCAAGTGGTGTTGCTGCGCGGTAGTCGACCTTGATGAATGCGGTGAAAGCCACGAGATGCTCGAACATCAAGAGGAACCCGAACAGATCGTCATAAATCGCCGCAACGACGCCACCATGCGCTCGATCGGGTGCGCCTTCGTATCCCTTCCCCAGGTGCACTGTGGCCTCTGCTCGATCACCGTTTCGCATCACTCGCAGCGGCACACTCCAAGGGTTCCCGCGACCCGACACCGGCCGATCGACCGCATTGGGGAACTCCTCACCATCGATCGGAGCCGCCATGAGGTCGGGACGTTTCCAGCGGACTTCGTCGCGAACTCTCGGGCCGCCTGCAGACAGGCGATCGGCCTCGACAGAAAGTCGATCGGCGAGCGCCTCCAGCTCCCCTGTGGGGTGGCTCAGACCCACGAGTGCGTGGTGCACGCGCCGCATCTGGTCGGCCACTGCGATACGGGCCAACTCGTCGCGATCGAACTGGTCGGGTGTTTTGTGTCCTGGCAAGCAATCAGCTTGCGAGACCAGAACCTCCGGTACCAAATCCTTGGCGATCGGGTCGATTCAGCCAGAAGCACGGACTAGCAGGGTCTCTGGATTAGCAAGGTCCGACCTCGACCGGAATGCCGTT